>NZ_WBRZ01000332.1:0-5310 GCF_008923895.1 Pseudomonas sp. GXM4 | reverse complement strand
AATACGCATTTCCAATGTGGGAGCGAGCCTGCTCGCGAAGAGGCTGATGCAATCGCTGCATAAAAACCATTCCCCAAATGCACTTGCCGAAAACCCCCACCGACAGCGAAAACCCTCACCTGTCCCACTGACCGGTGAACTCCATGCCCACTCCTCCCAACCCCGTGCGCAACGTGCTGTACATCATGTGCGATCAACTGCGCCGCGATTACCTGTCCTGCTACGGCCACCCGCATCTGCACACGCCGAACATCGATCGCCTCGCCGCCGAAGGCGTTCGTTTCAGCCGTGCCTACACCCAAGGCACGATCTGCGGCCCGTCGCGGATGTCGGCCTACACCGGGCGCTATGTCAGCAGCCATCAAGTGGCCTGGAACGCGGTGCCGTTGCCGCTGGATGAATTGACGATCGGCGATTACCTGCGACCTCACGGCATCCGCACCGCGCTGGTCGGCAAGACCCATGCGACGGCCAATGTCGACGCCTTGCAGCGCCTGGCAATCAACCCGGACAGCGCGCAAGCCGAGTTGCTCAATGAGGTCGGCTTCGAACCGTACCTGCGCCACGACGGCATCTACCCCGACGATCCGTCATTCGACGACAAGCGCGAATCCGCGCCCTATACCCAATACCTGCGCGCGCAGGGCTTCGATGGCAAGAATCCCTGGCACGACTGGGCGAATGCCGCCGAAGGCGAGAACGGTGAAATCCTCAGCGGCTGGAAAATGCGTCATGCGAATTTGCCAGCACGAATTCCCGAGCAACACTCAGAGACTGTCTACACTACAAATCGCGCCATCGACTTCATCACCGAGCAAGGCGAGAAATCCTGGTGTTTACACCTCTCGTACATCAAACCACATTGGCCTTATATCGTACCGGCACCATACCACGCCTTGTACAGTACGAAATCGATTTTTCATCCGGTCCGCGCGACGCCCTCCGTAGCCAGCAAACACCCCGTATACATTGCCTTTCGCCAGCATGAGGAAAGCCTCAACTTCTCCCGCGACTCAGTACGATTGAATGTAATCCCCACCTACATGGGCCTGATCAAGCAAGTGGATGATCAGTTGGGGCGGCTGTTCGATTTTCTGCAGAGCAACGGGCGTTGGGATGACACGTTGATCGTGTTCACTAGCGATCACGGCGATTTCCTTGGCGATCATTGGCTCGGTGAGAAGGAGTTTTTGCTTGAGCAGGCGGTGGGCGTGCCGTTGATCGTGCGCGACCCTCGGGCGGCGGCGGATGTCACTCGTGGCACTGTCGATGAGCGGCTGGCGGAAACCATCGATGCGCTGCCGACGTTTCTTCAAGCGTTGGGATTAGCGGGCGCGGAACACCGGCTGGAAGGGCGTTCATTGATCCCGTTGCTGCACGGGGAAAATCCCGATTGGCGCCGCTATGCGATCAGCGAATACGACTACGCCTTTCAGGCCCCGGCGCGGGAACGACTGGGCCAGCCGATCGACCGGTGCCGCATGACCATGGTGCGCAGCGAGCGCTGGAAATACCTGGCGTACGACGGGTTTAGACCGCAGCTGTTTGATCTGTTGAATGATCCGCAGGAGCTGAGTGATCTGGGTGAGGACCCGGCGTACGCGGCGGTGCGCGAGGAGCATGCGGGGTATCTGTTTGAATGGGTACGCGCACTGAAGCGGCGGACGACGATCAGCCATCCGGAGATCGATTTGCGCGGGCAGCGGTTTCGTTATGGCGAACCGGAAACCGACAAGGTTGTTCAGATTGGTGTGTGGTAGCTGTGATCAAATGATCGTTCCCACGCTCCGCGTGGGAATGCAGCCCGGGACGCTCCGCGTCCCAAAACCGGACGCAGAGCGTCCGTTGAGGCATTCCCACGCAGAGCGTGGGAACGATCAATGTGGGAGCGAGCCAGCTCGCGAAGAGGCCCGATCAGACGCCGACGATATCCGGACCTTTGATGGTCTGGCTGCGCTGCCCACTTACCCCCACTGGCACCTCGCCCTTGAGCGTCACCCGGCGCACCACGCGATCCTGGGTGCCGTAATCATCAATCGCGTAATGCTGCGTCGAGCGGTTGTCCCAGATCGCCACATCTCCAGCCTGCCAGCGCCAGCGCACGGTGTTTTCCTGGCGGATCACATGGCTCTGCAGCAAGCCGAACAGGTGCGCCGAATCCGCCTGTGAATAACCTTTGATGCGTTTGACGAAATGCCCCAGCAGCAAGCTCTTCTCGCCGCTGATCGGGTGCACGCGCACCACCGGGTGCTCGGTTTCGTAGACGGTCGAGGTGAAGACTTTGCGATAGCGCTCCAGCTTCTCTGCCGAGACGTCCGGCTTCGCACCGGCGTAGTCGTACTCGTTGCTGTGCACAGCGGTCAGTTTGTCGGCCAGCTCACGCAGCTCGCTCGGCAAGCCGCGGTAAGCGGTCGCGGTGTTGGCCCACAGCGTATCGCCGCCGAAGGCCGGGGCGACCACCGAGCGCAGGATCGAGGCTTTCGGGTAAGCGTCGACGAAAGTCACGTCGGTGTGCCAGGAGTTGGCGCGCTGACCTTCGGCGCCGTCCAGCTCGAGCAGGTAACGGGTGCCTTCGCGCGATGGCACGGTCGGGTGCGCCACCGGTTCGCCAAGCAGATGGGCGAAGGCTTCCTGACGCTGATCGTCGAGTTGCGTCTGCTCGCGGAAGAACAGCACTTTGTATTCGACCAAGGCTTGCTGGATGGCTTCGACAGTGGCGGCGTCCAGCTCACCGGACAGATGCACGCCACGGATTTCGGCACCGATACGACCGGCTACCGGGTGAATTTCCAGCGCGTGAGAAACGGGTTTTACGGCGAGTGCGGCATTGCTCATGGGAAGACCCTCATCGACGGTTTACGGTTTTGGCGGCAGCGAAACAACGCTCTATCTATATTCCAATTACATCTAATAGATATTCATATGCTTCGTTGACGGAATAAGAGCTTGCATTTAAAACCTCAAGCAACCCTCGTCGCAAATGCCTTCGAGCTATTTTTAGGATGCCGGAAAAGCATATGGATCTTCGCCAGTTGCGCTACTTCATCGCCCTCAACGAACACCGCAGTTTTGTCCGTGCGGCAGACGCCATGGGCATCACTCAACCGGCGTTCAGCCGCAGCATTCAGGGGCTGGAGCAGGAGTTCGGTTGCGTGCTGGTCGATCGCGGCAACAAGGATCTGCGTCCGACGCCCGAGGGCCAGGTGGTGCTGCAACATGCCTTGAGCCTGGTGCAGGGCGCAGCGTTGCTCAGCGCTGAAGTGACGCAAATGACCAAGCTCGACGCCGGCGAAGTGCATTTTGGTTGCGGGCCGGCGCCAGCGGTGAAACTGGTGCCCGATGCGGTGGCGCAGTTCATCAATGCGCATCCGAAAGTGCGCACCTGTTTTCAGGTGGATAACTGGGAAAAACTCAGCCGCGCGCTGAGCCGCGAAGAGATCGAATTCTTCATCGCCGATATCCGCCATTTCGAGTCCGACCCTAATTTCCAGACGCAACCGCTGACGCCCAAGCGCGGGGTGTTTTTCTGCCGGCCGGGGCATCCGTTGCTGGCCAAGGAAAGCCTGTCGACCAACGACATGTTCGACTTTCCCCTGGCCGCCACCCTGATCCCGCCAGGCATTCGCAAGCTGCTGGCGAACCTCAGCGGGCGCATCGATTTCTCACCGACCATCGAGACCGAGCACTTTCCGGCGCTGGTCAAAGTGGTACTGCAATCCAACGCGATCGGCGTCGGCACGGAGGAGGCGTTTATTGAGGATGTCGCCAAGGGTTCGCTGGTGCTGCTGCATTGGCGCAACCTGCCGCAGAACCTCGAAAGCATGAACGCCCGCTGCGGCATCGTCAGCCGCACCGGGTTTCGACTATCACCAGCAGCGAGGGCAATGATCGAGACGTTGGTCGCGGTGGATCGGCAGGACGTCAGCGTCGCTGTCTGAAACTCCTTCGTGACACACGCCGATCGTTCCCACGCTCTGCGTGGGAACGATCTGGAAGCTAAAGCCTGGCTGCAGAAAGCTCTGGCGCCACCCAATCACTGACCTTGAACGGCTTGCGGATCAGCTTCTGCTGCGCCGCCAGGTCGACCTTGTCCTGCAGGCCGCTCAAGAACACCGGATCCAGTGTCGACGGGAAAATCTCGCTGAGATTCTGGTCCTTCAGATCCTGAGCAAGAATCACCGGCGGATAACTGGCCAGCCCTGATACCAGCTGCACATAGGCATCCTTGTTGCTGTCCTGAGTCAGCCACTCGACCGCTTGCTGCTGCGCCTTGAGCAGTTTCGCAATGACCTCAGGGTGGGCGTCGACAAACTTGCCATTACCCAGCAACACCGCCTGCACGCTGCCAGCGCCGCCAAGGTCCTTGGTGTTGAGCGGCAATTCCGCCAGGCCTTTGGCTTGCAACGCACTCAGCGCGGAGCTGCCCCACGAGGCATCGATCTGCTTGGCCGCGAGCGCCGAGACCGCCGCGTTGAAATCCAGATTGATCACCTTCAGATCCTTCTCGCTCAGGCCCTGACTGGCCAGCGCCGCATCGAACGACAGCTGCGTCGCCGTCCCGCGAAAGATCGCCACGCGTTTGCCCTTGAGATCCTGCAGGGTCTTGATTCCCGAGCCGGGCACCACGCCGAGGTATTGCTTCACGCCACGCGCCGTGGCGCTGAGCAGGCGCGTGTCCAGACCATTGGATTTGCCGATGATCGCGGCCAGATCGCCAAGATAGGCCAGATCGACCTGCCCATTGGCAAACGCCTCATTGATCACCGGCCCGGCGCCCTTGAAGAAACTCCACTGGATCTTGATGCCCTGCTCGGCGAAGGCCTTTTCGAAGATCTGCTGATCGCGCAGCACATCGACGATGCCGCCGCCGCTGTGTTGAGTGCCGGCGCTGAGGTCGGGCACGGCGATGCGGATTTCCTTGAGTTCTCCGGCTTGGGCGCCAAGCGCAAGAAAGCCTGCAAGCGCCGGGGCGGCCAGCAGGCCAATGATTCGTTTGAAGGGAAGGTTCATGGGTGCGGCTCCTTGATCGCTGAGGAGCTGAAAGTAGGCTGGATGCATACCTTCACTTAAATACTATAAATGCACATTTTTATATCCATATGACCTAAGCGAGGGCGTGCGCGGTTTGCAGCGCGATATGCATTAACAGCATCGAAAATATTCTTCGAATGCATTGGATGCGCGTCAGCAGGCAAGCCTTAAATGGATTCGCTTATCTCCCGATAGCATCTAACGCAAGTTTGTTAGATCAGTTTCATATATGACGAAACCCAAGGTGGAAGCGAGCCTGCTCGCGAAGAGGCCATGCCA
>NZ_WBRZ01000331.1:0-5445 GCF_008923895.1 Pseudomonas sp. GXM4 | reverse complement strand
TCGCTCCCACATTTGAAATGCGTTCAACCTGTGGGAGCGAGCCTGCTCGCGAAGGGGCCGGTACATGCGACAGATCATCTGGATTGGATAATGCTCAACCGCTCCCCCACCACCATCTCGGTAATCCAGTCCACCAGGATCGAGGTGTAGGCCTGCTGCGAAACCGGATCACTCAATGCGTGATCGGCGCCATCAATAATCCGATGGGTCAATGAGTGAGTCTGCTGACAGGCGGCGCGGTAACTCATGATCGTCGCGTGGGGCACGAAGTCGTCGGTTTCCGATTCCACCAACAGCACGTCGCCCGTGAATTGCGAACAGGCATGCAGGGCGCGATTGCTGTCGGCGCGCACCAGCGTATTGCGATAATCGCGCAGGTCGGCCTTGTCCAGATCGCGCTTGGGCGTGTGCCATTGTTCATCCCGGTACAGCGCCGGCACGCGCAGCGCCAGCCAGCGCACCGGGCGCAGTGACGTCAGGATCGAGGCCAGATAACCGCCATAACTGGTGCCGACCACGGCGATCGCCGAAGTGTCGAGGGCCGGGTGCGCCAGCAGGCGATCGTAGGCCGCCAGCAAGTCACGCAGATTGTCTTCACGGGTCACCCGGGTCAGCGGGATTCCGGTGCCGCCGGTATGCCCGCGCAGGTCGAAGGTCAGGCACACACAACCCAGGCCGGCGATGCCTTTGGCCCGCTCCAGATCACGTTCCTGACTGCCGCCCCAACCGTGAACAAACAACACCCCCGGGACTTTCGATTTGGGACTGAGAAAGGTCCCGCTCATCTGTTCGTCATCAATGTCGATTTGAATGCTTTCGCTTCTAGCCGTCATAGGATTGGACCGTCACATATTTGAGAAGAAACGCGCTGTTTTCCGCCGGGCCGCGATAGACCTCGATGGCGTCCGCCGGCAGCGCCTGATCGGTATAGGTTTCCACCGACGACACACGGATGGCGCGCATCTGTGGATCGTTGACGAAGCTCTGCAACGCGGCCACTTCAGCGCTGCTGGCACCGCCCATGCGCCAGGATTGTTCGAGCACGCCGCTGCGCGGGTTGCCGCTGGCGTCGAGGCCTTGGGCGATATCGTAATTGCGCCGCGAGGCGAAGAAGCGCGGGTAAGCTTCGTTGGCGGCACTGTCGAAGACCTGCGCCTGCTCGATGGCCAGACGCACATCATCAGGCAGATCCAGCGCGAGCAATTGGTCATAGCCGCCCTGCACCACCAGCAGATTCGAACCGCCGTAGACCTCTTCGCCCTGGCCGTCCTCGGTCAAGTATTGATCACCGCAATAGCTCAACACTTTGCCGCCGATGAACGACTGGCCGACGCTGTGGGTGACGACGTTGCGCAAGTCCTGCTCCAGCACTACGCCGTCGCTGAACAGGCTTTGCGCTTCGGGACGAGCGAGGATTTCATCGAACGCATCGAGGCTTTTGATCACTTCCTGACCGCGACCGGCGCAAGCGTGAATCGGCTTCAAGCGAATCGGCCCGGCGTACAGCAGATGCTCGGCGGCGGGCCGCGCATCTTCCAGGGCGAATACGCTGAGACCGTCGAGCACAACGTTGCGCACCCGCTCCGAAAACAGCGGCGACCAGCCCTGCGGCGCGTGCGCCAGATGACTGCGCAAACCGTGGCTGATGGCTTTGGTGCAGATGAAATCGTATTCGACGTAACCGCCCCACAAGTCATCGGGGCCTTTGATGCCCAGCGCTTGCGCGTGGGCGGCGCCGACGATGGTTTGCGTTGGCAGCAGATACAGCTCGCGGCCCTGATGTTTGGCCGGATCGAAACTGCCGCCGAATTTGCAGCCGAGAATCTGCGCCAGCCAACGCGCCAGGGCCTTGTTGGTCTCGACTTCATGTTGCGGCGCCTCGGCACGCACCGAATGGGCCACGACGATTTTGTTGCTGGGTGTCGGGGTCATGCGTTCCCCTTTATCAGTCGATGGGTTCTCAAAGGAAATTGCAGAGATCAGGCCAATGAGCAATCGGCCGCAATCGCCCGGTTATCCGGCGTTTGCCAGACAAGTGCTGGCATCACGCCTGTTTCAAACTGCACGACAGCGCGCAAAACTCCGGCAAATTGCACGATCCGTGATCCTGTGCAAAAACCTGTGGGAGCTGGCTTGCCAGCGATGGCGGTGGATCAGTCACCTGTTTTGCAACTGATTGATCGCATCGCTGGCAAGCCAGCTCCCACAGGGTTACTCCAGTGCCCAGGCTACCGCGTCAGACCAAACCGCCCCCGGTAATCACTCGGCCCCAACCCGGTAATTTTCTTGAAAATCGCGCGAAACGCGCCCGGATCCTGATAGCCCACCGTCCAGGCAATGTGGTCGATCGTGCCATTGGTGAACTCGAGCATTTCTCGCGCTTTGCCAACCCGCAGGTGCTGGCAATACTCGGTCGGTTTCAAGCCTGTCGCGGCGCGGAATCGGCGCAGGAAAGTGCGTTCTTCAAGGCCCGCGCGCTCGGCCATCGCGTTCAGCGAAACATCCGTCGCCCCGGTGCTTTGCAGCCAGTGCTGAACCTTGAGAATCGCCGCGTCGCCATGGCTGAGGATCGGCGCGAAATTGCTCCCGCATTCACTGGCGCTGTCGCTGTGTTCCATCACCAGAAAACGCGCGGTCGCGGTGGCGATGCTGGGGCCGAGCAAGCGATCGACCAGGCGCAGTCCCAGTTCCGACCAGGCCATCAGCCCCGCCGTGGTGATCAGGTCACCGTCGTCGACAATCGGCGTGTCGGCCTTCAGTTTGATCTTCGGGTAGCGATCGGCAAACGCCTGGGCCGAGGTCCAGTGGGTGGTGGCGCTGCGACCGTCGAGCAAGCCGCTTTCGGCGAGCATCAACGAGCCCACACAAACACCACCAAGGGTTGCGCCGCGCGCATGCTGATCGCGCAGCCATTGCGCAAGACTCGCAGTCATCTGTGCCGCATCGAACCCGCCGAGGGACGGCGGAATCAGCACGGCGAGCAAGGCGTCTTCGACGCCGGGATGACTGTCATAGACCCGCGTCGGCAACTGCTCGCCCTCGACCTGCCAGTGACTGACGCGCAGCAAGGGCAATTGCACAGCCTGATACTCGGCGGCGATGCGGTTGGCCACCGCGAACAGGTCGGCCAGACCGTGCACCGCCGCCAGTTGCGCGCCGGGGTAAATCAGCACGCCCAGTTCAGCGGTGGCGACTCTTTGTGCAGCCATTGTCAGTTTTCCCCCGTCTATTGTCGGTGCGGCCAATCCTCGAATCCTCGGCAAGCGCCAATACTGAGACCACACCCAATCACTGCCTCGAGGACAATCCCATGGCCAAGCAAGCGCTCATCGTAGTCGATATCCAGAACGACTACTTCCCCCAAGGCAAGTGGCCGCTGGTCGGCGCCGACGCCGCTGCCGACAACGCCGCACAGCTGATCGCAGCCTTTCGCGCAGCGGGCGATCCGGTGGTGCACATTCGGCATGAATTCACCTCCGAAGACGCGCCGTTTTTCACTCCCGGCTCCGAAGGGGCGAAACTGCATCCGAAAGTGCTCAACCGCGCCGACGAGCCGGTGGTGCTCAAGCACTTCGTCAACTCGTTCCGTGAAACCGAACTGAAAGCAGTACTAGACGAACACGGCATCACCGACCTGGTGGTGGTCGGCAGCATGAGCCATATGTGCGTCGATGGCATCACCCGCGCGGCGGCAGACATGGGTTACAGCGTGATCGTGATTCACGATGCCTGCGCCAGCCGTGATCTGGAATTCAATGGCCTGACGGTGCCGGCCGCCCATGTGCACGCAGCCTTCATGGCGGCGCTGGGTTTCGCCTATGCCAGCGTGGTATCCACTGACGAGTTCCTCAGCAGCAACGCCTAGCAACAACTGCGCAATCCCCTGGCCCGCCACGTTGCGGGCCTTTTTGCGTTTGTCATGAAAATCTCACGCGTGAGTCATTGATGGCACTTTGCATTGGTTGTAGTGTGGCCCACGCGTGAGACGCTCATAACCGGATTCCAGCCATGACAAGCCGCACTCCTACGCCTGCCGCAGCCAGCCCCAAGGGCGAGCGTGGCAAGACGTCAGCGAAAAAACCGTCGAGCTTCTACATGAAGCAGATGCGCGCAGGCCTGGCCGCCGCCGGTTATGTGAAACACGAAACTTGGGTGCTTCCGGAAAACCGAAGCTTGCTCAAGCAAATGGAGCAACAGCTACGCCAACCGATTCTGGCTGGCTCTTTCATGTCGGAGAAATACATGAGCGCAGGCAACAACTGGACCATCGACAGCCTCTTCAATGCCCTCAAGGCGCTGGACGAGGTGGCTTCCCAAGAGATTTCGCTGTCCCTGATCCAGAGCTCCGAGCCGAGCATCAAGCTGGAAATGAATGAATTCGGCGGCCTGCCGATTCACATCGCCCTGGCCGGCCAGCAGATCATCGTCGACACCGTGCTGGTCGACATCGATTCGATCAGCAATGTCCAGGCGTTCAACGATGCCGTGCTGCGCAGCCGCGAGATGTTCCCGCTGTCGTCGATCGGGATCGAATCGATGCCGAACGGACAGACCGTCTACAACATGTTCGGCGCCCTCAGTGCTGATTCGAGCCTGACCAACGTAGTCACCGAGGTGAAAACCCTGGTCGACAACGTGCAGCGCGCCAGCGAAGCCTTCGAACACTTCTTCAAGTAATCAACAGGGAATATCCAATGACTCAGTCCATCTGGAGCAAGTTGTTCACCGCGCTGCGCGGCGGCGCCAATGAAGTCGGCGAAGCCATCGCCGACCAGCAGGCCCTGCGCATCCTCGATCAGGAAATCCGCGACGCGGACACCGCGCTGTCCAATGCCCGCCGCGAACTGGTAACGATCATGGCCAAGCACAAACTGGCCGCCGACCGCGTCAGCGAATACGACGCCAAGATCAAGGACCTCGAAGCCAAGGCTGTGGCCGCGTTGAATGCCGGCCGCGAAGACCTGGCGCTGGAAGTGGCCGAAGCGATTTCGACCCTGACCAACGACCTCGCTGCCGAGAAGAAACTCAGCGATGAATTCGGCGCCTACGCCGACAACATGCGCAAAGACATCAGCAAAGCCGAATCGCGGATCAAGAGCCTGCGCCAGCAAGTGGACATGGCCAAGGCCCGCGATAGCGTGCAGAAAGCCCAGGTCAGCGCCTCGATTGCCAGCGGCGGCGCCAACGGCAAACTGGAAACCGCGGTCGGCACCCTGAACCGCCTGCAAGCCAAGCAGCAGCAACGCGCTGCCGAACTGAACGCCGCAGACGAACTGGCCGACGCCTCTACCGGCAACGACCTGGAACGCAAACTGCGCGACGCCGGCATCACGCCGAACGAAGGCAGCGCCAATGCAATCCTTGAGCGGCTGAAGCAGAAGTCCGCGCAGTAATCTGTTGCGCAAACCCTTGTAGGAGCTGCCGAAGGCTGCGATCTTTTGATGT
>NZ_WBRZ01000330.1:0-5481 GCF_008923895.1 Pseudomonas sp. GXM4 | reverse complement strand
ATGTATGGCTAAAGACACCTCGGTCGGCCCCCTCTCCCTCCGGGAGAGGGACCGATTGGGGGATATTTGGGAGATACACCGACCTGAACGTTTTTCTTTGAATCCATAATCGACTCGGTTTTTTCAGGTCGATGGATGGCTCAAGACACCTCGGTCGGCCCCCTCTCCCTCCGGGAGAGGGCTGGGGTGAGGGTGCTTTTTGACTCAAACAAAAAACCCGGCCGAAGCCGGGTTTTTCATCACGCGATCACTGCATCCACGGCGGTGGAGGCGGTTCTTCGGGTTTGCCTTTCGGCGCGTCGTCCGCCGCGCGAATGGCCTGCTTGCGTTCCTCGTCGAGGCGCGCCGCTTCGATTTCGCGCAGCACCCCGCCGACATCCGCCAGGTCCTCGGGATCGTCGAACTCGCCGGTCAGCACACTGTTCGGGTGCAAGGTGCCGGCTTCGTACAACGCCCACATTTCCTTGGCGTACTTGGTCTTCTTCAATTCCGGCGCGAAACGGCCGAAGTACGAAGCCATGTTGCCAACGTCACGCTCGAGCATGCTGAACGCGTGGTTGTTGCCCGCAGCGTCGACTGCCTGGGGCAGGTCGATGATGACCGGGCCGGTCGGGGTCAGCAGCACGTTGAACTCGGAGAGGTCACCGTGCACCAGACCGGTACACAACATCAGCACGATCTGCGAAATCAGGAACGCGTGATATTCGCGCGCCTGATCCGGCTCCAGCACCACGTCATTCAGACGCGGCGCGGCGTCGCCGAATTCGTCGGCCACCAGCTCCATCAACAGCACGCCGTCGAGGAAGTCATAGGGTTTGGGCACTCGCACACCGGCGCCGGCCAGACGGAACAGCGCCGCCACTTCGGCGTTCTGCCAGGCGTCTTCGGTCTCTTTGCGACCGAACTTGGACCCCTTCGCCATGGCGCGCGCCTGACGGCTGTTACGAACCTTGCGGCCTTCCTGATACTCGGCCGCCTGGCGGAAACTGCGTTTATTCGCCTCCTTGTAGACCTTGGCGCAACGTAACTGATTGCCGCAGCGCACTACATAAACAGCTGCCTCTTTGCCACTCATCAGTGGGCGCAGCACTTCGTCGACCAGACCGTCCTCGATCAGGGGTTCAATGCGTTTTGGAGTCTTCATCAGCTTTTATTGTGGGTCCTTTATTACCAAACACGCGAATGTCACTCGTTATACGGCAATCCTCGCCCGACGGGGAGGGGTTGCCGACCTGTGAACCTTGAGGATGCACACACTGTGCCGGATCAATCGCAGCGACCCGGGCGAATCATAGCCGAGACCGTGGCATTGATTGGTATCGGTCGGCAAGGGCATTTGCGACAGAATCTGACATGGTCGGTGAACTTCAGTTGCCCTCACCCCAGCCCTCTCCCAGAGGGAGAGGGGGCCGATCGAGGTTTCTCCCGTAATGCATCGACCTGAGAGACCGCAGCGCTTCTGGTTTGAATCGCAGCTTTGGATTCGGTGAAGGGCGCTCAGGTCGGCGTCGATCTCGAGCATCCCCCAATCAGTCCCCTCTCCCTTTGGGAGAGGGTTAGGGTGAGGGGCTTTTTCAGCGTTCAATGATCGCGGTGACACCCTGCCCGCCCGCCGCACAGATCGAAATCAACCCTCGGCCCTTGCCCGCCGCATCCAGCAGTTTGGCCAGGTTCACGACAATCCGCCCGCCCGTTGCGGCGAACGGATGCCCCGCCGCCAGCGAACTGCCCTTCACATTGAGCCGACTGCGATCAATCGAACCCAGCGGTGCGTCGAGCCCCAGGCGGGTTTGGCAATATTCGGGATCTTCCCAGGCCTTGAGCGTGCACAGCACTTGCGCGGCGAAGGCTTCGTGAATTTCGTAGTAATCAAAATCCTGCAAGGTCAGGCCGTTGCGCGCCAGCAAGCGTGGCACGGCGTACACCGGCGCCATCAGCAGGCCCTCGGCACCGTTGACGAAATCCACCGCCGCCGCCTCGCCGTCGCGCAGATAAGCGAGGATCGGCAAGCCGCGCGATTTGGCCCATTCCTCACTTCCCAGCAACACCACCGAAGCGCCATCGGTGAGCGGCGTGGAATTGCCCGCCGTCAGCGTGCCCTTGGCGCTTTTCTCGAAGGCCGGTTTCAGCGTGGCGAGTTTTTCCAGGGTCAGGTCCGGGCGCAGATTGTTGTCGCGGGTCAGGCCGAGGAACGGCGTCATCAGATCGTTGTGCCAGCCTTCGCTGTAGGAAGCGGCGAGTTTGTGGTGGCTTTCGAGGGCCAGTTGATCCTGTTCTTCGCGGGGAATATTCCAGGTCTGCGCCATCAGCTCACAGTGCTCGCCCATGGACAGGCCCGTGCGTGGCTCGCCGTTACGCGGGAATTCGGGAATCAGATGCCGGGGGCGCAACTGCAAAAGGGTTTTCAGTTTGTCGCCGGTGCTCTTGGCGCGGTTGGCCTGCAGAAGAATCCTGCGCAGGCCTTCGCTGACGCTGATCGGCGCATCGGAAGTGGTGTCGACTCCGCCGGCAATGCCGCAGTCGATCTGGCCGAGGGCGATTTTGTTGGCCACCAGCAGCGCCGCTTCCAGACCAGTGCCGCAGGCTTGCTGGATGTCATAGGCCGGTGTCGCTGGAGACAGGCGCGAGCCGAGCACGCATTCGCGGGTCAGGTTCATATCCCGTGACAATTTAAGCACCGCGCCCGCCACCACTTCGCCGATGCGCTGGCCATGCAGGTTGTAGCGTTCGATCAGGCCTTCCAGCGCGGCGGTGAGCATCGCCTGATTGCTGGCCGTGGCGTACGGCCCGTTGGAGCGGGCGAAAGGGATGCGGTTACCGCCGATGATCGCGACGCGGCGCAGCTGGGTCATGGATAACTCCTGTGGAATTTGCGGATTCACATGGAAACCTGTGGGAGCTGGCTTGCCAGCGATGGGGGCGGCATTTCCAACCCTTCAGCGGCTGACACCCCGCCATCGCGGGCAAGCCCGCTCCCACAGGGTCAGTGGTCTACTCTGCTAAACCAGCGTAGGCCTTATTGCGCCGATCGAACGATTGATTGCCGTGGACAGTCCACACTTTGAACCCCAACTTCTGGAGAGCGTTCCATGTCTGACCGCTATATCGACTTCGCCAACTCATCCTTCGGCCATCGTCTGGTCGGAGCCTTGGGCCTGCCGTCGCCGGTGCGGCTGGAACGCTGGCAGGCGGGGCGTCTGCGGCCGATCGAGGGCGCCCTGTTGCTCGGTGGCGGGCCGCTGGCCGAACGGATCAGCGGGTTTGCCAATCGCTTGACCGACGCGATCTATAGCTACGGCACCGAGCCCTCGCTGGCCACTGCATGGATCCCCGGCCACGGGCCGAAAATCAAAGCGGTGGTGTTCGACGCCAGCGCTCTGCAACACACCGACCAGCTCAAGCAGTTGCGCGAATTCTTCCAGCCCTTGATGAAGAACCTCGACCATAGCGCGCACCTGGTGATTCTCGGCCGTGCTCCGGAAAGCCTGGGTGATCCGTTCGCCTCCAGTGCGCAGCGAGCACTCGAAGGCTTCTCGCGCTCGCTGGCCAAAGAGCTGCGCGGCGGTGGCACCTTGCAGCTGATCTACGTCGGCGAAGGTGCCGAAGATCAACTGGAAGGCCCGCTGCGATTCTTCCTCTCGCCGAAAAGTGCATTCGTTTCCGGCCAGGTGATTCGCCTGACCGCGTGCGCTACGCCAGTCACTGACTGGACCCGCCCGCTGGCCGGGCGCAAGGCGCTGGTCACCGGTGCCGCGCGCGGCATCGGCGCGTCGATTGCCGAAACCCTGGCCCGTGATGGCGCCGAGGTGATCCTCCTCGACGTACCGCCAGCCAAGACCGACCTTGAGGCCCTCGCCGCGCGTCTCGGCGGCCGGGCGATCACCCTCGATATCTGCGCCGATGACGCCGCCGCGCAATTGATCGAACAGCTGCCTGACGGCCTCGACATCCTCGTGCACAACGCCGGCATCACCCGTGACAAAACTCTGGCCAACATGACCCCGGAATTCTGGGACGCGGTGCTGGCCGTCAACCTCAATGCGCCGCAAGTGCTGACCAAGGCGCTGCTCGACAGCGGCACCCTGCGCGACAACGCACGGGTGGTCCTGCTCGCCTCGATCAGCGGCATCGCCGGCAATCGCGGGCAGACCAACTACGCGGCGAGCAAGGCTGGCCTGATCGGTCTGGCCCAGGCATGGGCGCCGACGCTGCTGGAACGTGGCATCAGCATCAACGCCGTGGCTCCCGGTTTCATCGAAACGCAAATGACCGCGCACATTCCGTTCGGCCTGCGCGAAGCCGGGCGGCGCATGAGTTCGCTGGGCCAGGGCGGCTTGCCGCAAGACGTCGCCGAAGCCGTGGCGTGGCTGGCGCAACCGGGCACGGGCGCGTTCACCGGGCAAGCGTTGCGGGTCTGTGGGCAAAGTGTTCTGGGGGCATAAAGATGAGCATCGAATGGCACACGCTGGATCGCGAACCGAGTCTGCCGGGGCTTTATTCGCGCGCAGCGACGCGACGCAAAATCACCGGTACGCAACTGCCCGACAGCGGCCTGCGCTGCTGGGTCGATATCGACAGCAAACGGCTGACGGCCTATCGCAAGGTCTGCGGTTTCGTCGATGACGGCCTGCTGCCGCCGACCTATCCACACATCCTCGCCTTCGCCTTGCAGATGCAATTGCTCACGGCCAGAGACTTTCCGTTCCCGCTGCTCGGGCTGATTCACTTGAGCAACCGCATTCGCGTGCTGCGGCCGATGGGCGCGATCAGTCGCGCGCAAGTCAGCGTGCGTGTGCACAATCTGCAACCGCACGCCAAAGGCGCGACGTTCGATCTGCTCACTACTCTGGACGATCAGCTTGGGCCGCTGTGGGAAGCCGAAAGCCGGATGCTCTGTCGCGGGGTGAAACTCGAGGGCGAAGCGCTGGCACAGGACTGGCAGCCGTCGCAGGATTTGCTCGAAGTGGCGCGCTGGACTGCGCCGGCCGATATCGGTCGCCAGTATGCGAAAGTCTCCGGCGACTACAACCCGATTCACCTCAGTGCGGCGAGCGCCAAACTGTTCGGGTTTCCCACCGCGATCGCCCATGGACTTTGGAACAAGGCGCGGACACTGGCGGCACTCTCCGATCACCTGCCCAAGGCCAACCTGGAAATCGCCGTGCACTTTCGCAAACCGGTGCGCCTGCCCAGCGAAGTGACTTTGCTGGCCAGTGCCGCGGGTTCCAGCGGTGAGTTGCGCTTGATCGGCGCCGGCGACCTGGAACATATGGTCGGTCAGTGGCAACCGATCGCCTGATCTGGCGGGGCGGAAAAACCCGTTAATTGTGTATATATCACTTAAGTTTTTCCGCGCCCTGCCCGCTGCTTTGGAAAAAACCGAGCCTTGAATTTCAAGGCTTTTTTTTGCCCGTTTATTACCGGGGTATTAGTCCTTCGGCATAGCGCCGAGCCCTCTATATAAAGGGGTTAATACCAAAT
>NZ_WBRZ01000033.1:0-30993 GCF_008923895.1 Pseudomonas sp. GXM4 | reverse complement strand
TCCGCGTCCAGTGACGCGTAGCGTCACGGGCTGCATTCCCACGCGGCGCGTGCGAACGATCAGTACGGGGTCAAACTTTCTTGTACAGCTGACTGCCTTCCTGTTTGAACCGCTCGGCCTGCTCAGCTAGACCTTTGGCGACGTCCACGTCAACCGCGTCGATGCGTTGGTTGGCCGCGTATTCACGGACTTCCTGGGTGATCTTCATCGAGCAGAATTTCGGCCCGCACATCGAGCAGAAATGCGCGACCTTGGCCGAGTCCTTCGGCAGGGTTTCGTCGTGATAGGAACGTGCGGTGTCCGGGTCCAGGCCGAGGTTGAACTGGTCTTCCCAGCGGAATTCGAAACGCGCCTTGCTCAGTGCGTTGTCACGGATCTGCGCGCCCGGGTGTCCCTTGGCCAGGTCCGCCGCATGTGCGGCGATCTTGTAAGTGATGATCCCGGTTTTCACGTCATCCTTGTTCGGCAGGCCCAAGTGCTCCTTCGGCGTCACGTAGCAGAGCATCGCGCAACCGAACCAGCCGATCATCGCCGCGCCGATACCGGAAGTGATGTGATCGTAGCCCGGCGCAATGTCGGTAGTCAGCGGGCCGAGGGTGTAGAACGGCGCCTCGTCGCAGCATTCGAGCTGCTTGTCCATGTTCTCTTTGATCAACTGCATCGGCACGTGGCCCGGGCCTTCGATCATGCATTGCACGTCGTGCTTCCAGGCAATCTTGGTCAGCTCGCCGAGGGTTTCCAGTTCGCCGAATTGCGCTTCGTCGTTGGCGTCGGCAATCGAGCCCGGACGCAGGCCATCGCCCAGCGAGAAGCTGACGTCGTAGGCCTTCATGATTTCGCAGATTTCGTCGAAGTGGGTGTAGAGGAAGTTCTCTTTGTGGTGCGCCAGGCACCACTTGGCCATGATCGAGCCGCCACGGGAGACGATGCCGGTGACGCGTTTGGCGGTCAGCGGCACGTAACGCAGGAGCACGCCGGCGTGAATGGTGAAGTAGTCGACGCCCTGCTCGGCCTGTTCGATCAGGGTGTCGCGGAACAACTCCCAGGTCAGGTCTTCAGCGACGCCGTTGACCTTCTCCAGCGCCTGATAGATCGGCACGGTACCGATCGGCACCGGCGAGTTGCGGATGATCCACTCGCGGGTTTCGTGAATGTGTTTGCCGGTGGACAGGTCCATCACCGTGTCCGAGCCCCAACGAATGCCCCAGGTCAGCTTCGCCACTTCTTCTTCGATCGAAGAACCCAGGGCGCTGTTGCCGATGTTGCCGTTGATCTTCACCAGGAAGTTACGGCCGATGATCATCGGTTCCAGTTCGACGTGGTTGATGTTGGCGGGAATGATCGCGCGGCCGCGGGCAATTTCTTCGCGGACGAATTCAGGGGTGATTTCTTGCGGAATGCTTGCGCCGAAGCTGTGGCCGGCATGTTGCTGTTTGAGCAGGCCGGCCGCGCGCGCTTCTTGCAGCTTCATGTTTTCGCGGATGGCGACGTATTCCATCTCGGCAGTGATGATGCCTTTGCGCGCGTAGTGCATCTGGCTGACGTTGGCCCCGGCCTTGGCGCGGCGCGGGTTGTTGACGTGGGCGAAGCGCAGTTTGGTCAGTTCGGCATCGGCCAGACGCTGCTGGCCGAAGTTCGAACTCAGGCCCGGCAGGCGCTCGGTATCGCCACGGTCATCGATCCACGCTGAACGCACATCGGCCAGACCTTTGCGCACATCGATGACCACGTTCGGATCGGTGTACGGGCCGGAGGTGTCGTAGACCGTGACCGGCGCATTGATCTCGCCGCCGAAATCGGTCGGGGTTACATCGAGGCTGATTTCGCGCATCGGCACGCGAATGTCCGGGCGCGAGCCCTGAACGTAGACTTTTTGCGAACGGGTGAACGGCTTGACCGATTGCTCGTCGACCTTGGCCGAGTCACTCAGGTTGATCGCGTTTTTTTCTTTTGTTGTCATCACAGGCTCTCCAGACAGCATCCAGCAGTGGATTGTCGGAGCAGAACCTGAAAGGCACGGACGCACCAGGACCGGTGCTGTGCATTCGTCATGGCGTTCGATTGTCGAACAATATCCCGGACGAAGCACAAGAGGACTCGCCGGGTGACGAGAAATCTTGTTCCCTACGCAGGCGCTAACCTGATCAGGTTCAACGGGATCCGAAATTATTCGATCTCAGCCTCATAGCAAGGCACCCCGACAAGAACCCGGCCAGTCTAGACACAACCATCAAGGAACGCCAACACCGCAGCGAACGCCATGATGAATGGCGTAAATACCCAGGTTGGCCGATTGTTGCCGGAGCAATGCGCAACTACACTCGCTGGGCCTGCTCAGCCTTGACGCTGTGCGGGCTGCGCCTTACCTTTGGCGCCCGGATTACTTCCATAATATTCATGCTAGGGATCGCCTCATGCTGCGCAAACTTTCATTGGCTGTTGCCGTGTCCTGTGCGTCCAACACAATGGCCTGGGCAGCGGAAGCACCCTTGTCGACCAAAACCGATCTGGTCAGCGTCTATCAGGAAGCGGTCGACAACAACGCCGACCTCGCGGCGGCCCGCGCCCAGTATGGCGCGCAGAAAGAAGTGGTGCCCCAGGCCCGCGCCGGTCTGCTGCCGAACCTGTCCGGTGGCGCCGAAGTTGCTGACGTGCGCACCTCGATCGACCAACCCTCGGCCATCGCCAACCGCAGCGCGCATTCCTATCAGGCGACGCTCGCGCAGCCGCTGTTCCGCGCCGATCGCTGGTTCCAGTATCAAGCAGCCAAGGACGTTAACGAGCAGGCCGCGCTGCAGCTCTCGGCGACCGAGCAGAACCTGATCCTGCAGAGCGCCGAAAGCTACTTCAACGTGCTGCGAAGCCAGGACAACCTGGCCTCGACCAAGGCTGAAGAAGCGGCGTTCAAACGTCAGCTCGATCAGTCCAACGAGCGCTTCGATGTCGGCCTCTCGGACAAGACCGACGTGCTGCAATCGCAAGCCAGTTACGACACCGCGCGAGCCAACCGCATCGTCGCCCAGCGTCAGGTCGATGATGCGTTCCAGGCGTTGATCACCCTGACCAACCGCCAGTACAACTCGATTCAGGGCATCGTTCATACGCTGCCGATCCTGCCGCCGGCGCCCAACGATGCGAAATCCTGGGTCGACACGGCGGCGCGGCAGAACCTCAATCTGCTCGCCAGCAACTACGCGGTCAGCTCTGCCGAGCAGACGCTCAAGCAGCGCAAGGCCGGCCACTTGCCGACCCTCGACGCCGTGGCGAAATACGAGAAAGGCGACAACGACGCCCTCGGCTTCGCCAACCCCAACTCGTTCGGCGCGCCCTATGGCGGCAACGTCGAGCAGAGCACGCTGGGCCTGCAACTGAACATCCCGATCTACAGCGGCGGCCTGACCAGTTCGCAAGTGCGTCAGTCCTATGCGCAACTGGATCAGAGCGAACAGCAGCGCGAATCGCTGCGCCGGCAAGTGGTGGAAAACACCCGCAATCTGCACCGCGCGGTGAACACCGACGTCGAGCAGGTGCAGGCGCGCCGCCAGTCGATCATCTCCAACCAGAGCGCGGTGGAAGCCACGGAAATCGGTTATCAGGTCGGCACACGCAACATCGTCGACGTGCTCGACGCGCAGCGCCAGCTGTACACCTCGGTGCGCAACTACAACAACACCCGCTACGACTACATCCTCGACAACCTGCGCCTGAAGCAGGCGGCGGGGACGCTGAACCCGGGTGACCTGGAAGATCTGCGGCGCTATCTGAAAGCCGACTACAACCCTGACAAGGATTTCCTGCCGCCGGATCTGGCGTCGGCGGCTGAAGCGCAGCTCAAGGCCCGGCCATAAGCAATCTGGAATGAATCCCCTGTGGTGAGGGGATTTATTCCCGTCCGGCTGCGCAGCAGTCGTAAATCCTGCTGGCCAGATCTGCCTGAATCACCGCGTCGAATGGTTTCGGGGCTGCTTCGCAACCCAGCGGGGATGAATCCCCTCACCACAGTAATATTCCAAGCGACTATTGGATCAGCCGCGCCAGACCATCCAGCCAAAGGCACGGCCATGAAAAATCTGGAATGAATCCCCTGTGGCGAGGGGATTTATCCCCGTCCGGCTGCGCAGCAGTCGTAAATCCGGCTTGCCAGATCTGACTGAATCACCGCGCTGAATGGTTTTGGGGCTGCTTCGCAACCCAGCGGGGATGAATCCCCTCACCACAGTAATATTCCAGGCGACTATTGGATCAGCCGCGCCAAGCCATCCAGCAGCCGCTGCAATGCGCCCTGATTGCGCCGCATCACCGCCAGCCCGGCCTCGGCCATGCGTTGCGCATCACGGGGCAGCTCGAACAAGCGCTGCACCTCGACTGCGAGGCCTTCGGCATCATCCACTTCGGCCAATGCCCCGGCTTCGCGCAGTTGCGCAGCGATGTCGAGGAAGTTGAACAGGTGTGGGCCGCTGAGTACCGGTTTCGCCAGCGCGGCGGGTTCGAGCAGGTTGTGCCCGCCATTCGGCACCAGACTGCCGCCGACAAATGCGCTGTCGGCCAGGGCATAGAGAAACAGCAACTCGCCCATGGTGTCGCCAAGCAGCACGCGCGTCTGCGCATCGACATTGGCCCCGGTCGAGCGACGTACCGTGGCGAAACCTTCGCGCTGGCACAGCTCGAACACCGAATTGAAACGCTCCGGATGACGCGGCACCAGAATCAATAATGCATCCGGATGATTGGCCAACAGGCGACGATGAGCGTCGAGCACCACTTCATCTTCGCCTTCGTGAGTGCTCGCGGCGATCCACACGGGACGATCCTGCGCCTGCCATTGGCTACGCAATTCGGTAGCACGCTGCAGCAATTGCGGATCGATGGTCAGGTCGAACTTGATCGAACCGGTGACCTCGACAGATTCAGGCCGCGCGCCGAGATCGCGGAAGCGCTGGGCCTCGGCTTCGGTCTGCACCGCCAACAGGCTCATCTCGGCAAGCATAGGCGCGGTGAGTTTGCTGAAGCGGCCATAGCCTTTGGCGGAACGCTGCGACAACCGTCCATTGGCCAGCGCCACCGGGATCCCGCGCTTGGCACACTGATGAATGTGGTTGGGCCACAGCTCGGTTTCCATGATCACCGCCAGTTTCGGCTGCACGTGATCCAGAAAACGTGCCGCCGCACAAGGCAAGTCATACGGCAGATAGCAGTGTTGAATGCGCGCCTCGTTGGCGAACAGTGCCTGAATCCGCTCCGAACCGGTCGGGGTCATGCAGGTCACGGTGATCGGCAGCGTCGGATAGCGGTCCAGCAGCGCGCGGATCATCGGCGCGGCGGCAATGCTTTCGCCGACCGACACCGCGTGCACCCAGATGCCACCGGGCTGCAGGGTGGGCATGCGACAAGTGAAACGTTCGCCAATCCGTTTGGCATACGCCGGCGCCTTGCGTGCGCGCAGCCACAGCCGAATCGCCACCAATGGCAGCCCCAGGTAAAACAGCGCGGTGTAGAGAGTTCTATTCATGGCGGCGGAGTTTATCGGCTTTTGTCGCCGATCGCCCGCAAGTGCACGGCAAAACGTTCCGCCAGCCAGCGCGCGGCGGGGCCGAGCGGTTCGTCGCGGCGCCAGACCAGTTCCACCACCAGCGCCGGCGGCGTCCATTCACTGTCGAGCTCAATCATTTGGCCCTGATACGCCGAGTACTGCACAACGTGACGCGGCAACCACGCCCAGCCGAGATCGCGCACCAGCCATTCGGACATCACGTAAAAGCTGTCGGCGCGCCACACCTGCGGGCTGGCCGGCTCATTGCCGGGATAGACGCTGGTCTGCGTCGACATCAGCAATTGCCGGTGCTGCGCCAGTTGCTGGCAGGTCACGTAGGCCTGCTGCGCCAGCGGATGATTGACACCGCAGACCGTGACCATTTCCACTCGACCCAGCACGCGGCGCTCAAGGGCTTCGGGGATTTCATCGTGATAGAACAGCAGGCCGAGGTCGGCGCGACGTTCGACCAGTTTGCGCGCAACTTCGCCTTGGGCGGCGCTGGTCAGTTGCACTTCCAGGCTGGGAAACTGCTCGGCCAGTTCACCGAAACTTTCCACCAGCGCCTGATACGGCATCGCCTCGTCCTGAGCCACTCGCAACTGCGCCTCCTGACCGCGCAGCATCGCCATGGCCCTGCCGTTGAGGCGCTCGCACTGGCGCAACACTTCGCGGGCCTCTTCCAGCAATGCCGCGCCCGCCTCGGTGAGCATCGGCTGCCGACCGCTGCTGCGTTCGAACAGGCTCACGCCCAAATCCTCTTCGAGCATCGCAACAGCACTGCTGATTGCCGATTGCGCCTTGCGTTGTCGGCGCGCCACGGCGGAGAACGAACGCTGCTCGGCGACGTCGACAAATATGCGTAGCTGCTCAAGATTCCATTGCATGCGCGCTCTCAACCTATCTCCAGAACAGATAGGTAATGACTTTACCCCATCTGAGCAATCCCTAGAATATCGCCTCAGCAAGCAACGTTTTATTTGAGGATCACAACCATGAACGCTTACGTCTATCTGGCCATCGCCATCTGCGCCGAAGTGATCGCCACCGTTTCGATGAAGGCGGTCAAGGGCTTGAGCACGCCGCTGCCGCTGATTCTGGTGATTGTCGGCTACGGGATTGCATTCTGGATGCTGACGCTGGTGGTGCGCACCGTACCGGTGGGCGTTGCCTACGCGGTCTGGGCGGGGATGGGCATTGTCATGGTCAGCGTCGCCGCTCTGTTCATTTACGGGCAGAAGCTCGACGTACCGGCGATGCTGGGGATGGCGTTGATCGTGCTGGGGGTCCTCGTGATTCAGCTGTTTTCGAAAACCGCCGGGCATTAAAAAGCAGCAGCAAGCATTGCTGATTTGCTGGTCCGGGTTGCAGCTTGCAGCTTGAAGCTTGAAACTTGCGGCTTCTTCAAGCTCCGAGGTCGCTGCATGCCATCCGTTATTTCCACCGACGTTCTGATTGTCGGCGCTGGTGTCGCCGGCCTCTGGCTGAATGCGCGCCTGCGCGGTCAGGGTTTTTCGACCGTGCTGGTGGAAAGCGCCAGCCTCGGTGGCGGGCAGAGCGTGAAGTCCCAGGGCATCATCCATGGCGGCGCCAAGTACGCGCTGCACGGCGCGCTGACTGGCGCCTCGGAAGCCATCGCCGACATGCCGCGCCGCTGGCGCGAGGCGCTGGCCGGCACGGGCGAGCTGGATCTGTCCGGCGTACGCCTGCTGTCCGAAGCGCATTATCTGTGGTCGCCAGGCACACTGGCCGGCAATCTCACCAGTTTCTTCGCCAGTAAAGCCGTGCGTGGCCGGGTCGATCAGGTCAAGGGCGATGAACTGCCGCCGGCCCTGCAAGACAAGCGCTTCAAGGGCAAAGTCTATCGCCTCGCCGAACTGGTGGTGGATGTCCCGAGCCTGATCCAGCGTCTGGCCGAGCTGGCCGGTGACGGTCTGCTCGCCGGTAAGGTCATCGAGCCGCTGCTGGAAGCCGGCGTGCTGGTCGGCCTGAAAGTCGATGGGCGTGAGATCCGCGCCCAGCGCATCGTCCTCAGTGCTGGCGCTGGCACTGCCGAACTGCTCGAAGCGTTGGGCCTCAGTCGTCCGGCCATGCAGCGCCGACCACTGCACATGATCCTCGCGAAGGGTCCCGGCTTGAAACCGTTGTACGCGCACTGCCTGGGCGGCGGCACCAAGCCGCGCATCACCGTGACCACGCACCCGGCCGCTGACGGCCAGTGGGTCTGGTACATGGGCGGCGACATCGCCGAAAGCGAAGGCGTGGCCCGCGAGCCGGCCGAACAGATCGCCACCGCGCAAAAGGAAATCGCCCAGTTGCTGCCGTGGATCGACCTCAGCACCACGCAATGGGCGACCCTGCGCGTCGATCGCGCCGAGCCGCTGCAAACCGGCCTGACCCGCCCGGACAACGCGTTCCTCGCCGAGGAAGGTCGCTTGCTCGTCGGCTGGCCGACCAAACTGGCACTGGCGCCAGACTTCGCCGACCGCGTTATCGCTTCGTTGCAACGCGACGGCATCCAGGCGCAGGCGACTGATCCGCTGCCGCCGCTGCCGAAACCACCGCTCGGTATACCCGCGTGGGAGCAACTGCTGCCATGACCATCGCCACTCTGCACGAACTGCATCGCCCGCTGGGCAGCACCGGCCTGTCGGTGTCGCCGCTGGGTCTGGGCACAGTCAAACTCGGCCGCGATCAAGGGGTGAAATACCCCAACGGCTTTCAGATTCCCGGCGACGACGAGGCGCGCATGCTGCTGCGCCAGGCGCGGGATCTGGGCATCAACCTGATCGACACCGCGCCGGCCTATGGTCGCAGCGAAGAACGCCTCGGCCCGCTGCTGCGCGGCCAGCGACGGGATTGGGTGATTGTCAGCAAGGTCGGCGAAGAGTTTGCCGATGGCGTGTCGCGCCACGACTTCAGCGCTACGCACACGCGAATGTCGGTCGAGCGCAGCCTGCAACGTCTGGAAACGGATTTCATCGATCTGGTCCTCGTGCACTCGGACGGCAGCGACATGGCCATCCTTGAGCACGAAGAGGTCTACGCCACCCTCGCGGCGCTGAAGGCCGAGGGCAAGATTCGCGGCTTCGGTTTTTCCGGGAAAACCGTCGAAGGTGGGCTGAAAGCGCTGGAGCAAGGCGACTGCGCGATGGTCACCTACAATCTGAACGAACAAAACGAAAAGGCGGTCATTGACTATGCTGCTGCCCACGGCAAAGCCATTCTGGTGAAAAAAGCCTTGGCCAGCGGTCATGTCTGTCTGAGTCCGGGAGTCGATCCGGTGCGCGCCAGCTTCGAGTTGCTGTTCACTCATCCCGGCGTCGCCAGTGCTATTGTCGGCACAATCAATCCGCTGCACCTCGCCCATAACGTAGCGACCGTTGCCCAGGTCCTGCGTAGTCACTGACGCCGCCCCGCGGCCTTAAGCCAGGAGCCGATATGCCGCGCACGCTCATCCGCAAGAACCCGAGCAACTTCAAGACGCTGCCACTGTTCGTCGAAGCCACGCCCGAAGGCCTGAGCTATCAGAGCGTCGGCATGCCGCTGAACTTCGCCCAGACCCTGCAACGGCGCAAACCGGTCAGCGTCGCCGACAGCGAGCGCTTCGCCCTGGAACTGGCCAACCTCGGCGTGTCCGTGCGCCTGACCTTACATTGGCAGAATCGCGATTACTGGGTGCTGGTGCGCCAGCGTCGGCAGGATCGCGGCGACGTGGTACTGAAGCTGATTTCCGGCTACGTACCGGCCCATGAGCTGAACATTCCGCTGCACACGGCGATTCAGGAAATTGCCGAAGAGTGCCTGCTGGAAACCCCGGAAGGCTGGCTCGGCGGGCGTTTCAATGACACCTGGCTGCCCGCGCCCTACTCCGCCGCGCTGCATTACCGCGAAGCGCTGCCGTTTCGCCTGACACCGCTGTCCGGTTCGGCACGGCCGGTGCGCTGCGCCAACCTGCAATTGCTGGAGCGGCCGCGGGCGTACGTTCATCTACCGACCGCGTCGCTGCAATTGATTTATGACCTGCGCCTGGAAGTGCCCAAGGAAGCCAAATCCCTGAGCCTGTTCCATGTCGATGAACGCTTGGAGGGTGATCAATTGGTGGCGCGGCTGGACCGAAAACGTCCTGATTTGTATCTCATGCCGCTCAAGGATGGCGCGCCAACTGCCGAGCTGTTTACCCTCAAACGCGACAAGCTGATACCGGCCAGCACCCGCGGTATTCACTTGGCGGAAAGCTTTGCAACGCAACAGGGTTGGGTGGTGCACGACGAACGCATTCGCTGGAAGGACTGGCTGGTGCAACAGGGTCTGACACCGGCGAAAGCGCCACGCACCGGCCTCAAGCAACTGAGCATCAAGGCACTGCGCCTGGTCGGGCTGGGCAGGAAACGCGCGAGCCGCTAGCGCCGGCGATCCCACCAGGTGCGCAATGTCGCGAAGAAGTGGAAGTAGCGGTTTTCGCGCTTGCCCATGCCACGCTTGGGGGAGAACGACTCTTCGGCAAATGCGCCGGTGATGCGCACGCGGGAGGCCTGGATCGGCAAAGTGCAGACCTTGGCGCCTGCCTCGAGCAGGGCGAACTTGAGCAAGCGCTCGGAGTGCAGCTTGCGGCCGCTCGCCTTGCAGAAATCGAAGATACGTTCAATGCGCTTGCCGTACGCAACGTAGGTGTCGCGCCCGCATACAGCAAAACGGTCATTCAGGCCGCCCCACCACTGCCAGTCAGGAATATAGACGTTGTGCCGCCGCGCCTCGGCGTGGTTGAACACGTAGCCTGGCAGCGCCGTGTGGAAGAAATTGTCCGGCCGCACGAACACGACGAAATCCGGATTGAAGGATTCAATCTCGGTGGTGACGGTGTGTAATGAGTTGAGCTGATAAATCAGGTTGCGCAGCGATGCATAGTCATCGGCCCAGGTATCGCCCAGCGCTTTGACCCGCTCGAAATCCCAGCGCTCCAGCACGCCTTCGGTCGAGGTCAGCGCGCCGCTCATGGACTCGAAGGGCTGATAGTTGTCAGCCGCCAGCTCGCCTCTCTCGCCGGAACGCGAATTCTGCACTTCATCGACTTTATACAGATGATAAAAGCACTGCACCTCGCTGCCCGCAGGCAACTGCGCCAGTACGTTCTGTTCTATTGAAGGGAAGCAGATCGGCGAATTTCTCGGAATCCCGAAAAACGCCACGGCAATTTTCAACACTCGATTGCACCTATGAAGAAATGATTCGGCCCGGCAGGCACCTGACTGCGGCGTGGCTTATTTGCGCTTGAACAGTTTCTGCCACCAGCGTCGGGGTTGCAGCGGCACGACAATAACATTGGACCTTTGCAACCAGTCCCGCTCGTAATCCCAGGCATGACCGCTCCAGAGCTTGCCCGCCTCGTTGGAGAAACCCAGGGTCATCAACTGATAGGTATAACCGACATGCCCGCGCAGCCAATCGAACAGCACCAGCGTATTGAAGCCGGTGGAGGGGCCGACGTAGCGCTTGCCGCCCGGGCGGTCGACCGGGTAGTTCCACAGCGGCGGCAACGGAATTCGATCCCAGTACATCGCAACGCGCGGCAACGGGCACATCGGTGCTGCGCAACCCACCAGCATGGTGAAGCAGCGCTCGCCCGCACGGTCGAACAGTCGCTGTACGTCCGCATTGCCGGGCAGACCGAAGAAATAGGCGTCAGGCGCGTTGTAGCCGTGCACGAAGACATTCACGCTTTGCTCGTTGAGCAGCGCCGCCTTGATGCAATGATTGAAACTGACGACGACGTCATCAACGCCGATATTCAGCGCTGCGAAATCAGCTGCGGTAATCGCGGGATTATTAGCGATCAATATCACCCGCGCCGCACGGCTGAGGCATTCGCGCAGGGCTTCAGGCAAGGCTTGCAAAACCGACTGGTCGCCACCGGGCAGCGCATCCAGCGCCATGTATTCGTCCCCCATTCAGGCGGGCACCTTCATGCCATAACGCAATTTGACCCAGAACCGGGTGAAAGCCGACGGCGGCTGCCATGGGCGCATCTCGCGTTGTATGGCTTCGGCGAGCGCCTGGCCGACCCGCGCAAACGAGTAACGGCTTTCAGCAAACGCCTGGCCGTTGCCGGCAATTCGCTGCGCCAGTTCCGGGTCGTCCTGCAGCAGCTTGATCTTCGCCACCGCCTCGTCTTCGCTGCGGTAGAACACGGTGTTGTGCATGTCTTCGAAACCGAGCAACCGGTCTTCTTCGCCTTGGCTCCAGGCCAGCAGCACACAGCCGCAAGCCATGGCTTCGAAGTTCTTGATCATGAACTCGTTCATGCCGATGTCGGCGCTGACGAAGATTTTGATGCGATTGAGAGTTTCCAGATATTCCGCACCCGATTTGGTACGGGTCACGAGCATCCCGGTGCGCTGTGAAAGGGCTTCAAGCATGGCCTTGCGCTCGGCGTACTCGGTACTCTTCAAGCTGCCGAGGAAGCCGATCGGGATATCGCGCTCGACGCCGGTGTTGTGCAGCATTTGCTCGTCATAGCCTTTGGAGACGAACACGGTATCGATGCCTTCGGCGAGCATCTTGCGCGCGACCACTGCGCCGGAAACCAGCGCCCGGCAGCTCGGCAATCGGCTGTACAAGCGCGAATAAACACCACGGTACTTACTGGCCGGCATGTAGTTCTGATAGGCGTCGTGCTCGAGAAACACCAGCCCTGGAATGCACTTGAGCACCCGCAGTTGCGGCGCCAGACGTTTGACCCGGGAGAAGATCACCACGCGATCAAAGGTCTGGTATTCGACCGACGCCAGAAAGGCTCCGAGGTTCATCTGCTGCTGTTTGCTCAGACGATAGATGAAACACTCACCGCAGTTCTGCTGAACGATGTCATAGAGCCGGTCGAGAATGACCCGCTGCTCGTCCATCACCAGAAGCATGACTTTCATAAATTAAATGACCACGTAACGTAGGCAGGCAAGCGCAGCGGATTCAAACCTGCCAACATCAACGGAAACGGTGAAATCCCCAAGGCAAAATCCGTTCACACGCGGTACACAACGGTAAAAATTCATCTGATCAGCGACTGCGGATTTTTTCGACAATTGCGGTCGTCGAGCTGTTTTCCACCAGTCCTAGCACTTTCACGGTACCGCCATAAGCGGTGACGATATCTGCACCGACAACCTGATCGATGCCGTAATCGCCACCCTTGACCAGCACATCCGGCTTGACCTCGCGCAATAGATTTTCTGGCGTGCCTTCCGGGAAGCTGATGACCCAGTCCACGGCACCGAGGCCCGCCAGAACCGCCATGCGCCGGTCGACACTATTGATCGGGCGACCGGGACCTTTCAGGCGACTGACCGAAGCATCGTCGTTGACTGCGACAATCAGTCGATCGCCTTGGGCTCGTGCCTGCTCAAGATAAGTTACATGGCCGGCGTGCAGGATGTCGAAGCAGCCATTGGTGAAGACGATTCGTTCGTTATGCGCACGGGCATCGGCAACGGCCAGCACCAGTTGCTCAAGCCCCAGCACGCCGCGCTCGGAGCCTTCTTCACGTTGAATGGCGCGGCGCAGTTCCGGGGCACTGATGGCCGCGGTACCGAGCTTGCCGACCACAATACCCGCCGCCAGGTTGGCCAGGGCCACGGCGTGTGGCAGATCCTCACCGGCAGCAATCGCAGCGGCCAGCGTCGAGATCACGGTGTCGCCGGCGCCGGTCACATCGAACACTTCCCGGGCACGCGCTGGCAAATGCAACGCCGGTTGATCCGGGCGCAGCAGGGTCATGCCGTGTTCGCCACGGGTGACCAGCAGTGCTCCCAGCTCCAGATCGTGCATCAACGTTGCGCCCTTGCTGACGAGTTCGTGTTCGTCAACGCAACCGCCGACGATGGCTTCGAATTCGCTCAGGTTCGGGGTGATCAGGCTGGCGCCACGGTAGATCGAGAAATCCTTGCCCTTCGGGTCGGCCAGTACCGGGATGTTTTTCGCCCGAGCAGCCTGGATCAGCGCCTGATGGTTTTTCAGCGCGCCTTTGCCGTAGTCGGAAAGCACCAGCACCTTGATGCCTTCGAGCAGGTCATCGACCTGCGAGCCGAGCGCCAGCGCATCGGTGGCGAACGGTTCTTCGAAGTCGATACGCAGCAATTGCTGGTGGCGGCTCATGACCCGCAGCTTGACGATGGTCGGCTGGTGCGCAATGCGCTGGAACAGGGCACGTACGCCGGCGCCCTTGAGACTGTTGCTCAGGCTGTCGGCGGCTTCGTCATCACCGGTCACACCGACCAGCGACGCCGGCGCACCCAGTGCGGCAATGTTCAGGGCAACGTTCGCGGCACCGCCCGGACGGTCTTCGATTTGCTCGACCTTGACCACCGGCACCGGCGCCTCAGGGGAAATCCGTGAGGTTCCGCCATGCCAGTAACGGTCGAGCATGACATCGCCGACTACCAAGACAGGGGCTTGATCGAAACGCGGCATGGACAACTTCATGGAGCAACCCACATACAAAATGAACAGGGGCGCGATATTAACACAGGGTAAAGCGCCGTCCGCCTCAATCTCAAAGGTCGCGGACCCAGAACAGTTCGTGGCGGCGAACAGCCTTGCGGAAAAACTCGTTACTGCCTGTGACAGGCCAGCGACGTCCGGCCAGCACTTGCTGGATCACCCGGCGCGACTGCCGCTTGAATCCGAGCGGGCCCTGCAGGTCATGCTCCATGGCCAGCGCCATGGCCTTGTCCAGCTGCACATCCGCTGACAGCACCGGACTCCACAAACGATCGGACGGTAACGGCTCGATCGCCGGCGGCAGTGCGACACCGCCACTGGCCGGGCCCATTGGCCAACGATCGTTGTCATGCAGGTGGTTGGCATACATCAGCAAGGACGAGGGCTTCCAGGTACTGGCGGCGATAGCTTCCAGCAAGGCACGGGTTGAAGCGACGTGATCGCTGTGCGGATCCAGTTCGGGATGCGGAGTGACAACGACTTCTGGCTGAAAATGCTCGAGCAATTGCCGTATATCACCGACGAGATTGATCCAGGTCGGCGCACCATCGACATCGCCGGGGAGTTTGATCGGATTGTGCTGCCGAACACTGCGCACATCGTTTTCGCCGGATTCCCGCGAGCCGAATGGTTTGCCCGGCGCCTCGGCCATCGCCGGCAATTGCAGACAGTAGTAGCCCAGCTGTACACAATGACTGGCCGGCACCCCGCCCCACAATGGAATGCTCAGGCTGTCCCAACTGCGCAGTCTGCCCTTCAAGCGAGCAGCCTGAGCCTTGTCCAGGCCGAGGCGCTGGAAGTCTTCGGCCTCGATTTCGCCCTGGGTCAGGGTGACGATGCTCGCTTCTTTGCAGCGACTGTAAAGCCCGAAAGCCGCCAGCTCGGCATCATCGGCGTGGGGCGCGATGACCATGACCCGTTGCTGCGCGTAATCGGGATTGCGCATGATCCACAGTGTGCCGCTGGAACTCAGCGTGCAATGCCGACCACGCACTGCCAGGGTATTGTCGCCAAGCGCCGCCGCCTGCCCGGACAGATTGAGAAAGCGCCGGCCGTTTACGCCCCGCTCAAAATCCTGGCGATCACCACCCAGTTCGACATAAGGATCCCGCCAGCGGCCCAGCCACTTGGCCGTTATCTTGAGCTCCAGCAGCAGCGTTTCACCTGGCGCCAGCGGCTCGCTCAGACGCACGATTCCAGCATCCAGCTCCACGGCTTGACGCGGCGTACCGCTGGGAAAGTTGTACTGATAGTCGTCGCTTGCGCGATAGAACAGATGGTCGGCAAACCACGCCTCATGCGCCACCCACGCCAAGACCAGCAGCACCGGCACCAGCCACCAGCCCAGCAAGAAGCCGGCCGCCAACAGCACGATCAAGAACGCAATCAGGAACAAGCGCTTGCTGCGTCGATGGGCTTTCAGGAGCTGTTGCTTGCGAGCAGTCATGGTTTCAGACCTTGTAGACGGGCACCGTGTGGCACCAGCGATCCTTGTATTCGCGGTCGGCACGGCCGAACGAATAGCGGAGTGTCTTGCCCAGTGCCTGAGCATCCGCCCACGCCTGCTGGGTGTTGACGAAACTCAACACGCTGCCGGGACTGAACTCGCGGCTTTGCGGGTCGACACCACCGTTGACGTATTCCAGCGATACCCATTGCGGCGCTTCGACACGGTAAAGAATCTGGATCGCCACTGGCGCCGATTCAAGCATCACCACCGAGCCGGTCATGAACTCGCGCAAGAGAGTGAAGACTTCGATCAGCCCGGCCTTCCCAGGCACCTCGAAACCCCAGCGGCGCTGGAACAGATCACCATAAGCGGCGGCCTGCTCTTGCGGCGTCAAGTCGGACATCGGAATCAGCGCACCACCCGCCTCTTCCAGCAGGCGTTGTTCGCGACGCTGGTTGTAGCGAAATTTCTTCGAATAATCCTCAGGCAGCCGCGCCAGTGCCAGCCCTTCGGGCTGAGCGCGCAGAGTGCTGATCTGCTCGGCGTTGAGCTGCGAGACATAGGCCATGCGCTGACGCACCGGAACCACGACATCCGGGGCAATCGGCAGAATCAATTCAGCGTTGCCCATGTCCAGCAGCCCGCGCTTGCCTTCGCGTTTGAGCACTTCCTTGGACAGCGCGGCGTGCCTGCCCCAGCAAGCAACAGCCGCGACGACTTCGCCATCGACGACCCAGCCCAGGTAGTGCAGCTTGATGCCGACCAACGCCGAAAGCCGCTCCACCACTTCAGGATGAGTTGCAAAACTGCCACCAAATCGCTGCCAGGCCTGTGCGTAGGCTGCCTGATCAATCTCGCTCCAGCCGCGCTCCCGCCAAGCGCGAAACGCCGTCAGCATAGGTCGGTCACATGGGTCGGTTGCGGCTCGTCGCCTTCCTCGAACTCCTTCGCGTGCAAGCGTGCGTAATAGCCATTTTGCGCCAGGAGCTGGGTATGGGTGCCGCGCTCGACGATCTTGCCTTCGTCCATGACCAGAATGAGGTCGGCCTTTTCGATGGTGCTCAAACGGTGAGCGATGACCAGCGTCGTGCGGTTCTGCACCACATGATCGAGAGCCGCCTGGATATGCCGTTCCGATTCCGTATCGAGGGCCGACGTGGCCTCATCGAGAATCAACAGCGGCGCGTCCTTGAGCAATGCACGTGCGATGGCGATGCGCTGACGCTGACCACCGGACAGCAACACACCATTTTCGCCGACCAGGGTTTCATAGCCCTGCGGCATCTTGATGATGAATTCATCGGCGTAGGCTTCGGTGGCCGCGCGTTTGACCTCGTCGAACGGCGCCCCGGCCAGGTCGCCGTAAGCGATGTTGTTGGTCACCGTGTCGTTGAACAGCGTGACCTGTTGCGTCACCAGGGCAATCTGCCGACGCAGGCTGCGCAGGGTCAGGTCCTGTACCTGCACATCATCGAGCAGAATCTGCCCATGTTCCTGCTCGTGCTGATAGAAGCGCGGAATCAGGCCGGCCAAGGTGGATTTGCCACTGCCGGAACGGCCGACCAGCGCGACCATCTGTCCTGGCTCAACAACAAAACTGATGTCATCAAGAACCTTTTTCTCGCTGTTCGGATAGCTGAAGCTGAGGTTGCGCACCTCGAGACGACCTTGGAGACGGTCGCGCTCGACCGTGCCCCGATCAACTTCTGCTGGCTCGTCCAGCTGTTCAAAAATACTCTCCGCACCTGCCACACCCTTCTGGATTGTGGAGCTGACTTCAGAGAGCTGACGAATCGGTTTTGGCAGCAGGCCGGCCATGGTGATGTAGGCCACCAGATCACCAGGCGATGCATCACCACGAAGGTACAGGACCAGAAACATCACCACCGCCATGGCGCTATACGTCACCAATTGCAGCATCGGTGTATACACCGCGCCGGTCTTGGTCATGGTCAGTTGCTTGTCGGTGTTGCTCTGACTGGCGTCACGGAAGCGGACCTTTTCATAGGTTTCGCCACCAAAGCTGCGCACCACACGGTAACCATGAATCGTCTCTGATGCCACATGCGTGACGTTGCCCATCGAGACCTGAATCTTTTTGCTCTGTTTGCGGAATTTCTTGCTGGTGCTGTTCACCATCAGACCGATCACCGGCAGGATGGCGACCATCACCAACGTCAGCTTCCAGTTCATCCACAACAGGGTGCAGAACAGGAAAATCACCGTCATTCCTTCGCGGATCACCACTTTGATCGCGTCGGTGGCGGCTCCGGTGACCATGGTCACGTTGAAGGTGATACGTGAGATCAGGTGGCCGGAGTTGTTCCTGTCGAAATAACTGTTGGGCAGATCCAGCAATTTATTGAACAGCACCACACGCAAGTCATGCACCAGCCCCAGGGAAACCCGCGCCAGAAAGTAGTTGCCCAGGTACGAACCGACGCCTTGCCACACGGCAATCAGCACGATCAGCAACGGCACGCTTTCGAGCAATTGCAACTTGCCCAGATAAGGATTGCCGGGAAACAGGCTGGCCTCAGGATTGGCCAGGCCGTCGACGAAATATTTGAGGATGTAGGCAAGCATCGGCTGGGTCGATGCGAAGATAAGGAAGCCGACGATACTCAGGATGAACAGGCCGGCGTAAGGACGCACGTAAGCCAAAAGGCGGAAATAGATCGCCAGCGTTGACTGGGCTTTCGGTTCAGGACTGCTCATGGGAATCCGCGTAAATCAGTGAGGCGGCGATGATATCACAGGCCCTTTTGCGCCGATCAACATCACCGGGCGCCAGCCTTTGGCCAAGTCGGTTAAGATAGGCGGCTCACGATGGGGAGTCAGGCATGCAATCGATTGATCACAGCACTTACGAGGCACTGCGCAAGGGTGCTCAGGTACTCGAAGCCGACGGTTCCGGCGACAAGGTGCTCAGGTTGGCCGACGGTCGCATGCTCAAGCTGTTCCGCCGCAAACGCCTGCTGAGTTCGGCGCTGTTCTTTCCCTACGCCCAGCGCTTCGCCAACAACACCAAGGCGTTGCAGCAGCGCGGCATCCTCTGTCCGAACGTGATCGCGGTTTATCGCATTCCAAGCATTCAGCGCGATGGCGTGTATTACGCACCGCTGGCGGGCGAAACCGTACGGCAATTGCAGGGCACGCCCGAAGAATCCGAGACGTTGCGCAGTCAGTTGGGGGCATTTATTGCGCAACTGCACGAAAAAGGCGTGTACTTCCGGTCCCTGCACTTCGGCAATGTCGTGCAGACGCCGCAGAATCAGCTCGGATTGATCGACATCGCCGACCTGCGCTGCCAGAGGCGCGCCCTGAGCGACAGCAAGCGACTGCGCAACTTTGCCCATTTGCTGCGCTACAAACAAGACCGGCAATGGCTGCTCGGCGGCGATGCCGGGAAAACCTTTCTAGAAAGTTATCGCCAGGCGTTGCCGAGCAAGCGACAAGCTGCGCTGATGGAACGCCTGCGCCTGCTCCTCGATTGAGCCTTACTTGCCTATCACCAGAATCGTTGCACCCTTGCGATTGGCGAAGCGCTCGATGATGCGCATCTTGTGCGCCACCAGCCATTCGCCCAGCCACGGTTCATCACCTTTCCCCTCGATCAGGAAATAGCGATATTCATCGGCGTGATCCGGTGACATGGCCTGTTCACGTGTGAGCGTCGGCAATACATAACCACGCCCGGCGTAATAGCTGATGCGACCATCTTCGAACCATGCGCTGGTATCAGGTTCGACGTGCGCAGACACCCAGCGCCCGGCAGCCACGTAATGGGTCTTGCCTGCACCCGTGGAGATCACATTTGACAGCATCACCAGCAACGCTGCCACGACCAGGACTTTGGTCCAGCGCGGAAACTGCTGGGCAAATGCCGCCAGCGCCATCGCCAGTACCGGTACGAAAAGCAAATTCAGGAAACTCAGATACCGGGCGTTCATGAATTGCTGCTTGATGAAAAACAGCATCAGCACAATGAGATACAGCAGCGCCGCCCAGGCGAAAGGACGATAGTCACGCCAATAAACACCCAATACGCCCCAGTTGCGACGCAGGATGAAGGGCACAGCGAACGGCCCCATCAGCTTGACGAATGTGATCGTCATCGTCGCCAGCAGGCCAAAGAACACGATGCGCCCGGCTTCATCCTGGGAATACTTGTTGATCAGCGAGTTGCCGAACTGTTCGGACAGCATCTGAAACGACTCGTAGACGCCCTGCGGTGCAATCATGTCCAGGTACAGAAGGAAGCGCGCCGACATGAAAAAACCGAAGGCCGATGCAACCAGCAGCCCTATTGCCGGCAACAGAGCAAACTGCAGCAGACGAGTGAGCGGGCCAGAGCGCCACAGACCCGGCAATTGCCACAGCCCGAGCGCCGGCAATAACAGCAATGCCTCCAGCCGGAACAGCGCAGCAGCCACGATCGCCAAGTGGATCAGACACGCCCTGATCCAGCCGCCCAGGGCTTGCCAACGCAACGCCTGCCATAACGCCAGCGTGCAGAAAAACCAGAAACCGCATTCGCGGATGATGTCATTCCGAAACGCATTGACCGCTGGCATCGCCAGCACAATCAGGCACGCCCAGCCGGCAAGCTCGGGAGAGCGTCGACGGATACAATCGACCATCAAGGCACTGGTGCCGGCAAAAAACAGACCGCACCAGAGATAGGCGCTCAACTCCAGCGGCAAAAGCAGGAAGCGATGGGTCAGAGCCAGAAGAATGGAGAACCACGGCCAGTCGAAATGCGTCCAGGCCACGTCGGCCCCGTGCAAGACAACCTGATGGGCGATATCGATGTACAGAGCGGCATCGCGACCGACCGTTGCGGTACCCAACACGGCGATCAATGAAAGGAGAATGCTTGCCCAGAACGCGACACTGACCGGTCGCTCATCGATTACCCGAGCTGCCTTGACCGCCCATTTACTATCCGTACCTTTCACCCAGCCCCCTCAACATCACGCGCCACAGGTACGCAAAAAAACAACGATCGCTTTATTTGAACAGCAGACGCAAGGCTTTGCGCATGTATGACCAGCGCCCGAGGATGCGCCAGTCGGCGCGTAACGCTTGCATATAGAACGTTTTCGCTAATGCATATTCGCCATGGGAGTAGCAATCGCGGAACAACGACAGACAACGCTGCGCCAGATAAGCCTGGCGCAAATCATGGAACTCTTGCGGCATCCGTTGACTGGAAAAAACTTCAGCAACCACCTGCTCGGTACCCGCTGCCAGGCTCTGGCGCAGATCATGGCGCATGCTGTCGGCGTGCTTGTAAATGAGCGCCAGTGGCTGCTCGACCACCGTGCAGGGAAAGCGCGCCAGCACTTGAGCGAATACCGGCAAATCTTCAACGTTGCGCAGATGCTCGGGATAGTTGCCCGGCGCGAATACCTCACGATGCATTGCACAGGCACCATTTGAGATCGACACCGTCTTGTCCAGCAAATAGCCCCTGACCCGCTGTCGCACCGTGGCTGGCAACGGTTTGACAGGCTGCAGGCTGCGCTTGCCACCGGAGAAGATCGACCAATGGGCGCCGATGATCATCCGCGTGTCAGGATGACTGGCGATGTGTTGCGATAGCGCCCCAAGAGCACCGGGAGCCATCTCGTCATCTGCATCGAGAAAAATCAGAAATTGTCCGGTGGCTTCCTCGATCCCGCGATTGCGCACTGAAGACAGCCCGCCATTGCTTTGGCGTATGGCACGAAAACGCCCGGCATGTCCGGCCAGCAAAGCTTGTATCACCTCAGGCGTCGCGTCAGTGGAACCGTCATCAATAACCAGCAGATCCGCCGTCGCTTCGTGCAACTGCACCAACACCGACTCCACAGCCCGAGGCAGCAAATGGGCGTAGTTGTACGCGGGAATCACGACGCTGATGAGTGTTTCAGTCAAGACCGTTTCCTTGCACGCCCTCTTTGACGACAAGAATATCTTCCATGATCAGATATTGCAGGTCCGAGCCGAAAAACATGTTCAGGGCGTCGGTCGGCGAGCAGATCATCGGCTCGCCACGACGGTTGAGCGAAGTGTTCAGCGACACGCCGTTACCGGTGAGGTTTTCCAGCGCCTTCATCATGTCGTAGTAGCGCGGATTGTATTCGCGCTTGAGCACCTGGGCCCGGGAAGTGCCGTCTTCATGGACAACTTCCGGCACGCGGGTTTTCCATTCTTCGGCGACTTCGAAGGTGAAAGTCATGAACGGCGCCGGGTGATCGATCTTGATCATCTGCGGCGCGACGGTGTCGAGCATCGACGGGCAGAAAGGCCTCCAACGCTCGCGGAACTTGATCTGGTGGTTGATGCGGTCGGCGACACCGGCCACGCTCGGGCAACCGATGATCGAACGGCCACCCAGCGCCCGCGGGCCGAATTCCATGCGGCCCTGGAACCAGGCTACCGGGTTGCCATCGACCATGATTTTGGCGATCTGCTCGGGCATGTTGTCGAGCTTGCGCCAGGTCGGCTTGTTCTCGTGGCGGGCACACGCAGCAATCACATCTTCGTTGCTATAAGACGGGCCGAGGTAGACGTGTTCCATCTTCTCGACCGGCACGCCACGGGCGTGCGACACGTAAGCGGCAGCGCCGACTGCGGTGCCGGCATCGCCGGACGCAGGCTGTACGAACAGCTCTTTGATGTCGTCGCGGGCGATGATTTTCTGGTTCAGCTTGACGTTCAACGCACAGCCGCCGGCGAAAGCCAGCTTGCCGGTTTCCTTGAGCACGTCGCCCAGGTAGTAGTCGATCATCTGCAACGCCAGCTTCTCGAACAGCGCTTGCATGCTCGCGGCGTAGTGGATGTAAGGCTCGTCGGCGATGTCGCCTTCGCGCTTCGGACCCAGCCACTCGATCAGCTTCGGCGAGAAGTAGAAGCCTTTGCCCTTCTCTTTATAGCGACGCAGGCCGATGACGTTGGCGTAGTCGGTATTGATCACCAGTTCGCCATTCTCGAACGAGGCCAGACGCGAGAAATCATACTTGCTGGCGTCGCCGTACGGCGCCATGCCCATGACCTTGAACTCGCCGTCGAGCATTTCGAAACCGAGGAACTCGGTGATCGCGCCGTACAGACCACCAAGGGAGTCCGGATCGAAGAATTCCTTGATCTTGTGGATCTTGCCGTTTTCGCCGTAGCCGAAGAAGGTCGTGGCGTATTCACCCTTGCCGTCGATGCCGAGGATCGCGGTTTTCTCTTTGAAACCCGAGCAGTGATAGGCGCTGGAGGCGTGAGCCAGGTGATGCTCGACCGGCTCGATCTTGATTTTCTTCGGATCGAAGCCCAGTTGCTCGAGGCACCAGACGATCTTGTTGCGATAGCGCTTGTAGCGACGGTTGCCCATCAAGATGGCATCGAGTGCGCGATCAGGGGCATACCAGTAGCGCTTGGCGTAGTGCCAGCGGGCCTTGCCGAACAGGCTGATCGGAGCGAAAGGAATCGCCACCACGTCAACGTCGGAAGGTTTGATACCGGCCTGCTCGAGGCAGAATTTCGCCGATTCGTAGGGCATGCGGTTCTTTGCATGTTTATCGCGTACGAAGCGCTCTTCCTCAGCCGCCGCGACCAGCTTGCCGTCGACGTACAAGGCTGCGGAGGGATCATGGCTAAGGGCGCCGGACAGGCCAAGAATCGTCAATGCCACAGGGGTCTAGCCTCTTTAGTCTGCATGCAGGCGCGATGCGCCTTGAAAATTGATGTGCCCTCGCACAGGGCGAGTGACAGCTAAAGGGCGGGATTATAGCGTAAACATGACGGGAATTACCCTGTGCGAATCACCACCTGCACGATTGGTCCGAATCAACAGGTTCAACGACTCAATAGCCGTCTTTGCGCCAGTAAATACTCAGATTTGAATCGGTAATCTGCCGATAGACCGTGTAAGGCAGCGAAAGCGTATCGAACACGGCCGACAGCGGAAGATCGAACAACACAAACGGCGCCAGCATACCCGCAGGATCGGGCGGTGCATTCAAAGTGCAAAAATCGAAGGCCACGCCACTGTAGATGCGCGGAATCGACTGGCAGTAGGTCTTCTTTTTGCGCAAGTCGCGGGCAGCATCGGCGTCGGCCTGTAACACGGTTGAGACACTGCCACAGCCTGAGAGAACCCAGAAAAGAACGCTCAGCGTCACCATTTTTTTCATGCTCAAGATTCGCCCTCCAGAATCGTCAGGCAAATTAGCATCGAGGCCGAGCCGGGCACAGTTCATGGATTCTGGAGATGCTGTAGGACAAGTCGCTGTGTTTTGTCCGTTACTGCCAACAGACTCAACCCCACAGTGAACCGGGCCCATTGCAAGAACGAGCCTGCCCGCGAAACTGAATCACCCCGCGCTTGAGACTTCTTTCGGCAGCCGCTCATCAATGACCCGATACAACGCGCTGTCTTGCGGCCAGTTGCGCATGAAGCGCGCACGATCACGGGCGTAGGCCGGAGCAAAGCTACTGACAGAGCCGTGCTGACACATCGAGTCGAGGTCGATCAGCGCCCAGCGATCCGTCTGCCAGAACAGGTTATGCCCCTTGAAATCGCCATGACTGATGCGCTCGGCGATCAATCGGGCAAACAGTTGATCCAGCGCCTGCAACTCGGCTTCCGGCGCCTGACCGCTCTCAACGTAGGGTGCAAAGCGCTCGATGATGTCTGGTCCCGGCAGGAATTCGGTCACCAGATAGGCACTGCGACGCAGCCAAAGGAAACGCTTTTCCAGTATCGCCAGCGGTTTCGGCGTGGCGATGCCAAGGAACGCCAGGCGATTGCCCTCACGCCACGAATGCCAGGCACGGCTCGGGCGCCAGAAGCGCTTGAGCCAATGGGCAAAGCCCTTGATGTTGTAGCGTTTGATAACCAGCGTGCGGCCGTGCGCCTCTACTCTGCCAACGCTGGCCGCGCCGCCGGTCTTGTACAGGTGCCCCTGATCAAGCAAGGCGTCAGCCTGCTCAAGCACCGGCAGCATGGCCGCTTCTTCTTCACGGCGAACGGCGCGCAAGGCGAATGCACCGCGCTGCACGGCGAACAACGTGCAGTCGCGGCCAACCTTGATCAGGTAATCCCTGAGTCGCCAGTTGCGCACCTTGTCGATCTGTTTTTGCAACGCCTCCAGCGGCAACGCATGCTCGCTGTTGCTCAGCAGGTAGTACACCAGCAGCTCTTCGGTGAACGGTTCGAGTGATTTTGGCAACTGGGCGAAAAACACGCCGAGATTTTCCAGCACTTTCTGCCGGGACAAGGGCTGCCCCGCCGTTTCCGCACGAACGCCGGCGCCATCGATCAGGTACAACTGACCGCCGTGGCGCAGCAGATTGTCCAGATGCAAGTCTTCCTGCCAGAGCCCTTTGCCGTGCAGCCGACCGATAGCATCCAGTGCTTCGGCCAGAACAGCGGTCTGCTCATCGGCCAGCGCCGGCAGAGACTCGACCTCGGCCCAGGCATCACCGAGGCTCTCGGAACCCTCGAGAAATTCGAACAGCAGCCAGCCACCCTCGCCGTCCTTCAGCCCATCGGCCAATAACAGCGGCGTCGTCATGCCCTGCGCAGCGAGCAAGCGCACGCCTTGCAGCTCACGCTGAAAATGCCGCGCAGCTTTGCTGCCGACCAATAACTTGGCCAGCACCGGCCGACCGCGCCAGACACCTGCGCCAACGTAACGCTGCCCGGGCAACACCCGCAGCAAGCTCAGCAACTGTAAATCCGCCGCACCGGCGGCGTCCGCCAGGGTCACGGTCAGTGGCAGTGTGGGTGCGCGCCCGGAGCGGGCCAGCTCGGACAATTGCATCAGCGGGTCTCCTTGTGACTGCGCCGCGCTGTCAGTCGGGTCAGCCAGCTGTCGAGCAGCGAGCTGTCAGTCGGCTGGTCGAGATAAGCCGCAAGCAATTGGCGCAAGTCGGCCTCGCTCCACTGCGGCGCGCGACGTTGCAACGGTTCCAGATCCTTGACCCGATCTCGCATGCCGAACAGCAGCGGCCGGGTTTTCTCCAGATCGATCAGTTGCGCCTCATAGCCGTCGCCGGTGGCGCGCAGGAAAATATGTTTGGGATAGAAACAGCCATGCACCTGACGTGCACCGTGCAGCTGCCGCGCCAGCAGTCCGCACGCCTTGAGAATCGCCGAATGCTGCCCGGCACTGAGCTGCGTCCAGCGCGCCAGCAGCGAATCCAGGTCGCTCCAGCCATCCAGGGCGCGGGTGAGCAGAATGGCGCGCACTTCCCCGGCGACCTTGCGTTCACCGAAAAACGCCGCCTGCAACGCCGGAATGCCCAACTTGCGATAACGGCTGATGTTGCGAAATTCGCGGGCAAAGCTCGGTTCGCCAAACGGCGCGTGCAAAGTTCGGGTCAGATAATTGCTTTGGCGCTTGAGGTAATAGCCCTGGCCTTCAAGATCCAGGCGGAACACGCTGCTCCAGCCGCCACCGGCAGTGTTGGGCTCATCCACTGCTTCAAGCTGTTTGGCCCACAGTGCGTCGAAATTGCCGAGACCGTGGCGCTCCAGCAGAGCGCGGTCCTGTTCGGCAAGAAAATCAGTCATTCGCGCCCCTCAAAAAATCTCACCACGTGCCGAATCCGTTTCTTGTCGGCGACATCGAGCCGATCACACTGGCGATATTGCTTGTAGAAGCGCAGGCGCTGGGTGTTGGACAGGTGATATTTGGCCAGTTTGTCGAGACAGGCGAGGTCCTTGGTGATCCGGTACTTGAGCCAGAAGCCGCGCCAGAATTCGCCGTTGGGGCAGTCGATGAGGAAGATGCGGGCCTGATCGTCGATCAGCAGATTGCGCCATTTCAAATCGTTATGCGTAAACCGATGGTCGTGCATGGTCCGGGTGTAACCGGCCAATTGCTGACTGACATTGTCGACCCAGGCGCGATCCTTGAGTTTGGGATCCTTGCGCTCGGCCAGTGCCGAGAGGTCTTCGGTATTGGGCAGCTCACGGGTGATCATCGCACCCCGATCGTAGGCCGCGCCCCGCCGCTCCAGCCCCCAGGCCACCACCTCGGCAGTGGGAATGCCCCACTTGGCGAAGCGCTTGAGGTTCTGCCATTCCATTTTTACCCGCGGCTTGCCGAGGTAACGGCGCAGGCCCTTACCGGCGCCGACGTAGCGTTTGACGTAGTAATTGACCCCGTCGCGCTGCACCCGAACGACTTCCGACAGCGGATCGCGGGTCAGGCGTTCGCCCTGCAAGGCAAACACAGCTTCGAGGCTGCCGAAATCTTCGGCGAGGTCGCTGTACTGCGGCTCCAGTGTCCAGCCCGCCATCAGAGCGCATCCCCGTAACGCTGTTTGCGCGCGTAGAGCTTGTCGGCCTTGCCTTGCAGCCAGCTCAGCAGTGGCGCCTCTTCTGCCAGAATCTGCCGCAGCGGTTGCTGGAAATAGCCCTTGAGGAAACGCAGTTTGTCGCGGCGGGTCAGGCCGATGTCCAGCGCGGAGAAGTACAGCGCCGCCAGATCCTTGTTGCGCCAGCGCTGAGTGATTTTCGCGCGGGTTTGGGCACGGTGCAGGTCAATCACCGAGAGTTTGAAATCCTGCGGTGTGACCGGTTTGTCGGTGTGCAGCAGAAAATGGCAGATGTAGCAGTCGCGGTGATTGACCCCGGCGCGGTGCATCATCCCGGTCATCCGCGCGACTTCGGCAATCAATGCGCGCTTGAGTGTTGGCTCCGGCGGCTGCTTGACCCAGTCAATGCTGAAGTCTTCGAGGCTGATGGTCGGCGCCAGCTCTTCGGTGACGATGAACGAATGCTGATCCGCCGGGTTGCTGCCCTTCTCGCCGTAGGCGACGGCGGTCATGGTCGGCACGCCAACTTCCTGAAGGCGCTGGATGGCCTTCCACTCTTGCCCGGCGCCGAGCACCGGCAGCTTGGCGGTGAGCAGGTTCTTGAAGATCTCGCCCCAACCGATGCCACGGTGGATCTTGACGAAAAAACCATGGCCGTCGACTTCCGTGCGCAATGTCCGGCGCGCTTCCAGCTCGCGGTACACCTCGCCCTGCAAGCCTTCGACTTCGGCGAACGGGTCGCGTCCGGCCCAAAGGCTTTTGAACGGTTCAGCCAGCATCAACTTCATTAAGCGTGCTCCGCCAGAATCACATCCGCCGCGTGCTGCGGCATGCTGTAGAGGTCGGCCGTCTCGGCGAAGGCCAGACCGTTGCGGCTCCAGGCCGCACGTGCAGCGTCGTCGCTCAACATCTCGGTCAGGTATTGCGTCAGCTGCGCCTGCTCGAACGGCTCGTCCAGCACGCGCCCGGCATCGGCTTCGGCGATGTAATGGGCGTAACCGCAGACCGCACTGACCAACACCGGCAACCCGGCCACCAGCGCTTCAAGCAGCACGGTGCCGGTGTTTTCGTTGTAGGCCGGGTGAATCAACAGGTCAGCGCCGAGCAGAAAACGCGGGATATCGCTGCGCCCTTTGAGGAAGGTCACATTGTCGCCCAGGCCCAGCGTCGCACTCTGCATCTGGAACAATTTGGGGTCATCCTGGCCGATTACAAACAGCCGGGTGCGTTTTCTCAACTCGGCCGGCAGCGCGGCCAGCGCCTTGAGGCTGCGATCGACACCCTTGGTCTTGAAGCCGGAGCCAATCTGCACCAGCAGCAACTCGTCGTCGTTGAGATTGAATTCAGCGCGGAAACCGGCGCGAATCTCATCGGCATCTGCCGGCCGCCGACGATCCTGGGCAATGCCCGGCGGCAGCAGGTGGAAACGCTCGAGCGGCGTGTCGTAGTACTTGATGAACAGTGGTTGCTGCACTTCGGAAATCATCAGCACTTCGGTCTTCGCGTCCTTGGCGAACACCGCGCGCTCGTACTCGGCAAAATGGCGATAGCGGCCCCAGCGGCGATACAGCGAGTTCCGCAGGTTCTGCGCCTTGTCTTCGAAGCAGCCGTCGGCGGCGTAGTAGACGTCAAGGCCCGGCATTTTGTTGAAGCCGATCAGGCGATCGACCGGACGCTTGGCCAGATCCGCGGCCATCCACGCGCTGAGCTTTTCATTGCGACGGTGATTGAAGAACGCCTTGACCGGCGCCACCAGCACCTCGAAACCCGGCGGCACGTCGCCTTCCCAGATCAGCGTGTAGACGCGAATCTGATGGCCGCGCTTCTGGCATTCGAGGGCGATGCGCATGAAGTCGCGCTGCAAGCCACCGAACGGGAAATATTTGTACAGGACAAATGCCAATTGCATCAGCGCAACTCCTCAGCCATTAACAACGTGCTCAGTCGGCTGGCGACACGCTCGGGGTTCACACGCGTGAAGCACAAAGGCTGCTCGCGTATCAGGTCAAACTGACGGGCATCCTGCTCGGTCGGTTGATAGGTACATTTTTTCTGCATGCAGGGCGCGCACGGGAAGTCGCTGGCCAGATGAATCTGCAGCTTGCCGTAGGCGCCGGTGAGGCCCGGGTTGGTCGGGCCGAACAACGAAATCGTCGGTACATCCAGCGCAGCGGCCAGATGGCCGAGCCCGGTGTCCACCGCCACGCAGGCTTGCGCGCCGGCGAGGACTTTGCCGACGCCGGCCAGATTAAGCTTCGGCAGCACTTCGGCGTGTTTGAAGCCGGCAGCGATGCGTTCGGCGCGGGCCTTTTCCTGCGGGTTGCCCCACGGCAGCTTCACGCCAACGCCGAGGTAGCCGACCCGCTCGGTCAGCTCGCGCCAGTAGATTTCCGGCCAGTGCTTGGTATCCCAAGTGGTGCCGTGGAGGAACACCACGTAAGCGTTCTTGCGTGGCAACTCGACCAGTCGCTCGACGTTGAGGCCGTAATCGCCGAGGCCTTTGGGCAAGTCGTAACCCAGAGCGATGGCGAATAACTGGCGTACGCGCTCGACGGCGTGCTGGCCTCGCGCGACAGCGAGTTTGCGATTGTAGAAGCGCGCAGCCACCGGCTCGCGCGCGGAGGTTTTATCGAGACCGGTCACCGGGGCTTTGACGTAGCGGGTCAGCCAGGCACTTTTCAGCAGGCCTTGAGCGTCGATCACCAGATCGTATTTATTGGCGCGCACGCTTTGCTTGAAGCGTTTCCACTCGCCGCTGGTGATGGTTTTCCACAGACTCTTGCGCCAGCGGCGGATCGCCACCGGAATCACTTTATCGACCGCCGGGTGCCAGCTCGGAATCTCGGCGAAGCCCTCTTCCACCACCCAGTCGAACTTGATGCCCGGGATCGCCCGTGCGGCGTCGGTCAGCGCTGGCAACGCGTGAATCACGTCGCCCAGCGATGAAGTCTTGATCAGCAATACCCGCAAGTTAATGAACCTCGACCACGGAGCCCTGCAACTTCTGCAAGGCATCGTTGACCGCGTCCGGCATCAGCTGGCGCAGGCAGTTGTAATGGCCGAACCGGCAAGTTCGATCGAAGCACGGGCTGCATTCGATGCCCAGGCGCACGATCTCGACCTGCTCGGCCAGCGGCGGGGTGAAGCCCGGCGAGGTCGAGCCGTACACCGCGACCAGCGGACGATTCAATGCCGCAGCGACGTGCATCAGGCCGGAATCGTTGGATACAACCGAATCAGCGCATGACAGCAGGTCAATGGCCTCGGCCAGCGAGGTGCCGCCGCTGAGGTTGACCGATTCTTCGCGCAGGCCTGGGATCAACCGGGCGCGGATGTCTTCGCCGACCGCGTGATCGTTTTTCGAGCCGAACAGCCATACCTGCCAGCCTTCGCGGATGCGCGCTTCGGCGACCTTGGCGTAGTGCTCGGACGGCCAGCGCTTGGATTCGCCGAACTCGGCGCCGGGGCACAGGGCCAGGACCGGGCGATCAAGGCTCAGGCCGAATTTGGCCAATGCCGCTTCGCGGGTCACCGGGTCGATTTGCAGAGTCGGGCGCGGGTACGGCTTCGGCAGCTCGGCGTTCGCTTCATAGGCCAGCGCCATGAAGCGCTCGATCATCAGCGGGTAGCGTTCTTTGTCGAGAGTGCGCACATCGTTGAGCAGGCCATAGCGGAACTCGCCACGCCAGCCAGTGCGTTTCGGAATGCCGGCAAAAAACGGCACCAGTGCCGATTTCAGCGAGTTGGGCAGCAGGATCGCCTGATCGTACTGACCGCGCAGGGACTTGCCGATGCGTCGGCGCGTCGCCAGTTCCAGCGCGCCGTGGCCGAGCGGGAAGCTCAAGGCCTTGCGCACTTCGGGCATGCGCTCGAGGATCGGCCGGCTCCATTCAGGCGCCAGCACGTCGATTGCGCATTGCGGGTGGCGCTGCTTGAGACACTGAAACAGTGTCTGCGCCATCACCATGTCACCGACCCAACTGGGCCCAACGATCAGAATATTCATGTGGTTTCCAAAAACGAACCGGGGAGGCATTTACGCCTCCCCGCCGCGATAATTCTACAAACACTGTAGATCTACTGTGGGAGCGGGCTTGCCCGCGATGGGGTCTTCACATTCAACATTATTGTCGTCTGATACTCCGCTATCGCTGGCAAGCCAGCTCCCACAGGGTTTTGCATCTGTTTCAACATCTGCATTTCAGCGCAGATTACT
>NZ_WBRZ01000329.1:0-5490 GCF_008923895.1 Pseudomonas sp. GXM4 | reverse complement strand
CCGAACAAGTTTTTATCTGAACCATGCCTGCGCCAAATCGTCATCTAAAGTGACTACAGCGCGGGACTACATAAACGTCACGGAGAATCACACTATGAGCACCGAAAGTGCTTCGAGTCGGGGCCGTCTGCTACCGGGCCTGCTCGGCATCCTGCTTCTACTGATGGGCCTGGCCATGCTGGCCGGGGGAGTCAAGCTGAGCATGCTCGGCGGCTCGCTTTACTATCTGCTGGCCGGTATCGGCATCGCTCTTAGCGGCATCCTGCTGCTGATGCGTCGCCGCGCGGCGCTGGGCCTGTACGCCATCGTGCTGTTTGCCAGCACCGTGTGGGCATTGTGGGAAGTCGGTCTGGACTGGTGGCAACTGGTGCCGCGTCTGGCGCTGTGGTTTGTCCTCGGTTTCGTGATGCTGCTGCCATGGTTCCGTCGTCCGCTGCTGCTCAACGGCCCGGCGAAAATCGGCACCGGCGGCCTGACCGTCGCTGTGATCCTGGCCGGCGTTACCGCTCTGGCCAGCCTCTTCACTCATCCGGGAGAGACCTTCGGCGAACGGGGCCGCGACAGCGCGGACATGACCAGCACCGCACCGGCCATGCCGGATGGCGACTGGCAAGCCTACGGTCGCACCGAGTTCGGTGACCGCTACTCGCCGCTCAAGCAGATCACCCCGGAAAACGTCGGCAAGCTGCAAGAAGCCTGGCGCATCCAGACCGGCGACCTGCCAACTGCGGATGACCCGGTCGAGCTGACCAACGAAAACACCCCGCTCAAAGCCAACGGCATGGTCTACGCCTGCACCGCGCACAGCAAAGTGCTGGCACTGGACCCGGACACCGGCAAGGAAATCTGGCGCTTCGATCCACAGATCAAGAGCCCGGTCGGCTTCAAGGGCTTCGCCCACATGACCTGCCGTGGCGTGTCGTATTACGACGAAGCCGCCTATGCCAAGTCTGAAAACGCCGGTTCCGCTGTCATCTCCGAAGCCGGCCAGGCTGTTGCTCAGGCCTGCCCGCGTCGTCTGTACCTGCCAACCGCTGATGCCCGCCTGATTGCGTTGAACGCCGACACCGGCAAGATTTGCGAAGGCTTCGGCACCAACGGCGTGGTCGACCTGACCCAAGGCATCGGCCCGTTCACCGCTGGCGGCTACTACTCCACCGCGCCAGCGGCGATTACCCGTAATCTGGTGATCATGGGCGGTCACGTTACCGACACCGAATCGACCAATGAGCCATCGGGCGTGATCCGCGCCTTCGACGTGCGCGACGGTCACCTGGTGTGGAACTGGGACAGCGACAAGCCGGACGCCACCGAGCCTCTGGCCCCGGGCGAAACCTACAGCCGCAACTCGGCGAACATGTGGTCGCTGGCCAGCGTCGATGAAAAACTCGGCATGGTCTACCTGCCACTGGGCAACCAGACCCCGGACCAATGGGGCGGCAACCGCACCCCGGGCGCGGAAAAATTCAGCGCCGGCCTCGTTGCCTTGGACCTGGCCACCGGTAAAGTGCGCTGGAACTACCAGTTCACCCACCATGACCTGTGGGACATGGACGTCGGCAGCCAGCCAACCCTGCTCGACATGAAAACCGCCGACGGCGTGAAACCTGCGCTGATCGCTCCGACCAAGCAGGGCAGCCTGTACGTCCTCGACCGTCGTGACGGCACGCCGATCATTCCGATCAAGGAAATCCCGGTACCGCAAGGCGCCGTGAAAGGCGACCACACCGCACCGACCCAGGCCCGTTCGGACCTCAACCTGCTGGCCCCGGAACTGACCGAAAAAGCCATGTGGGGCGCGAGCCCGTTCGACCAGATGCTGTGCCGCATCCAGTTCAAGGAACTGCGTTACGAGGGCCAGTACACCCCGCCATCGGAACAGGGCAGCCTGATCTATCCGGGTAACGTCGGCGTGTTCAACTGGGGCGGCGTCTCGGTCGATCCGGTTCGCCAGCTGCTGTTCACCAGCCCGAACTACATGGCCTTCGTCTCGAAAATGGTCCCACGCGAGCAAGTCGAAGCCGGCAGCAAACGCGAGAGCGAAACCTCGGGCGTGCAGCCAAACACTGGCGCGCCATACGCGGTGATCATGCACCCGTTCATGTCGCCACTGGGCGTACCGTGCCAGGCCCCGGCCTGGGGCTACGTCGCCGGTATCGACCTGACCACCGGCAAAGTCGTGTGGAAACGCAAGAACGGCACCAGCCGCGACAGCTCGCCAATCCCGATCGGCTTCACCCTCGGCGTACCGAGCATGGGCGGTTCGATGGTCACTGCCGGCGGCGTCGGCTTCCTCAGCGGCACCCTCGACCAGTACCTGCGCGCCTATGACGTGAATACCGGTAAAGAACTGTGGAAATCGCGTCTGCCTGCAGGCGGCCAAGCGACTCCGATGACCTACACCGGCAAGGACGGCAAACAATACGTGCTGCTCGTTGTCGGCGGTCACGGCTCGCTGGGCACCAAGATGGGTGACTACATCATTGCGTACAAACTGCCGGAATAAGCGTTAGCTGGCGGTAATGAAAAGGCGATGTTCCGTGAGGGACATCGCCTTTTTTTTGTGAGCGCAACCTGGCAGGCAATGAATAAACCTGTGGAAGCGGTTGTGAACAGGTTCGTCCTGCAGACGCTGATCAATGCGCCGGAGTTTTCCGACAGGCGGGTCGGTAGCGTTCGGAAAATGCGCTGGGCCGGAATAACTATCGCGAACAAGAATAAAAAACTGTCAGGTATTACAGTTCACAGCTTTCACGCTTTTACCCAGACTTGCCTCTTCACTATTCGGATCAGAGGCAGCTCTCATGGCAAACCCAAACGTACCCAACGCCGTCTTCGCGTTCGGCTCTATTGAAACTGATGTCAAAGGCACCATCAGCGGTAATTATCTGGACTTGACCAGCTACAGCACTTCAAGCACATCCATTTCCATCAACGCGTTAGGGGGATACGACTTTTCTTTCCGCCACAACGACAGCTTGTCGGGCGCGCGAATCATCTCCATCTCGCTTCGCTACCCGCAGGATCCTTCCCCTTTGCGCTATTCAGAAACGATTGTCATAGACCGAGCCGATCCTCGTCCCTATGAATTTGAAACGACAACTTCTTCAATTATCGCGGTCACCCAAATCAGTAACTTCGTGTACCGATACGACCTCAAAGATTACAAATTTTCCGGCAAAGCACAGCACACGAATGACACGCGGGAACTCACCTGTAATGGATTCTTTGTGGTTCAGGGACTGACGTGGCCGATCTGACAACGCTGGTTGTGGGGACCTTCTGTATGAGCCTTTATTCGAAACTGCGTATCGCCCTGCCGGCTGCCATATTCGCACTCAGTGCCTGGCTCCCTGCGCAGGCTGAAAATAACGCAGAGCAGGCAAAAGACTGTAGTGCAGCGCTCAATGAATTGAAATCCATGAACATCACGCCTGCCGCATCCAATTGTCAGACAGGCCAAACACTACAGTGGCGCGTCGAGGCAACTGCCGAGCAATTTGAGCAGGTCATGGATGTTTGCGAAAAATCCAGACTGGCCGCCTTGTATCGATACAGCGAGTCAAGGATCGTCAGTTGCCAATACACCTCAGGCACGAGGAAAACTCCGAGCGGAGCGTATTGATAGAGGAGCGACGTCTGCCACGGGTTGCAATACATCGAGGCTGCAGGATATCTCACTACATACGCAGGTCAAAGCTCCCGAGAATGTCTATGTCGCCGGCGACTGGATCATTAACAACCGCATGGAAAGACATCTTGTAATGATCAGCTTGCGTATCAAAATCGATAGTGAAATTACCGTCTCGGGTATGAGCTTTCTCGAATTCATATCCTGATCGGGCTATATATGACATCAATACATCCGTTGGTCAGAACCTACATTCACTCCAGGAACCTGGTCAAATTCAGGCCGCCTTCGCGAGCAGGCTCGCTCCCACAGAAAATCAAAATCAAAAGATCGCAGCCTTTGGCAGCTCCACAATGAGCGCAAGATCGAGTACTGCCCATGCTCTTGATCCATGCGTACCGGCAGGTAAGCGGGGCAGAACTTTCGGAAAGAATTCGGCGGCTGACTCCATAAGGCGCTACCACTGATTTTCATTCACCACGACGGCGAAGGTATTCCGCGAAAAGAGGAACGGTGAAATCAAGGTAACCATGGTCGGTGCTGTAGATCATACCTTTGGCAATGATATTGGCCCGGGCCGGGCCTAACGATGATTGATCACGCTCCATCACCTTGGCGATACCTGCCATAGGATAGGGCCCATCACCAAGGGTGGCCATCGCCATCACAAACTGGATCTCGGCTTTGGTAAGCCGGTCATAACGAACCTTGAAGAAGCCGGCATCAAGTCCGGCGATAGTCTCTGGATAAGCGCGTTCGACATCAGCGAGCGTGATCATGGGGCCGGCAGCAACATCCCAAGAAGTTGAACCCCATTCCTGCAGAAAAAACGGATAGCCCCTCGTTCGCGCGACAATCGCTTGGAGGGCAGCGTCTTCGATCGTCTGCTCCTCCTCCTCGACGGGTTTTCGAACAGCAAGTTTTGCTGCTTCTTCGTCCAGCGCGCCTACAGGCGGGTAGAGGAAAAGTCGCTCTGCATAGGACTTCGCCTCACCAGCCAATTTGGCAACCTGTGGTAGTCCTGCCCCAACCAAAACCACAGGCAACCCGCGCTGGGCCATTCGATGCATCGCAACGATAAGTGCCGACAGATCGCCTTCCGAGAGGTACTGAACCTCGTCGATGAGCAGCACCCAGCCCTTGCCAGCGGCTTTAGCGCCCTCGCCAATTACACCGAACAGGTCTGGAAGATCATGTTGCAGATCGCCGCTATCCGCAAGCCCAGGTTCAGCACCCTCAACGCCCACCTCAACGCCACCGATATCGATTTTGAATATCGAGGCAAAATTGCGCAGGGCGCTCATACCCCGGCTGGCAATTTGCTTTGCTCCTTCGAATCCCGAAAGTGAACGCATTACGCGTCGCAGTTCAGGGTAAAGAAGAGTGGAAAGTGTATTTTTCTCCGGAGCTTCGAGCTGGGAAACGAGCATCCCCTCTTGTCTGGCGATATTGCCGATCTCATTCAGGAGTACCGTCTTGCCGACTCCACGAAGGCCAAGGAGCATCAGCGACCGTGCAGGTTTGCCCCTCACTGCTCGGCCGCAGGAAATCCGAGCCATTTCGAGAACAGGGTCTCGGCCAGCAAGCTCCGGTGGTGGAAAACCAGCCCCGGGGGCGAACGGATTACGATAGGGATCCATCAAAACTCCATTTAATAGTTAAAGCTAACCAACACTAGCGTTTTTTGCTATTTATGCACAGACATTGTTAGATTCCAATAGGCACCCGTGCCCACCTGAAGGATCTCGCCACCGCCCAAAGGCCGCCAAGGTTAACAAGGTCAAAAACTTTGCAAACCTGAACACACACGCAGAAACACACCCGCCCCATTGAAACCACCCCACCCCTGCCCCATCTAA
>NZ_WBRZ01000328.1:0-5510 GCF_008923895.1 Pseudomonas sp. GXM4 | reverse complement strand
ACCGCTATCGCTGGCAAGCCAGCTCCCACAGGGATTGGGGTTTAACCAATAGATTGAGGAAGGTTTTATGGAATGGCTCCCCCACATCACCGTCGCCACCATCGTCGAGGACAACGGCCGTTTCCTGATGGTCGAAGAGCACAAGGGCGGGCGCAATGTGCTCAACCAGCCCGCCGGTCATCTCGACCCGGATGAAACCCTGATCGACGCGGCGATTCGCGAAACCCTCGAAGAAACCGGTTGGGACGTCGAACCCACCGGCGTGATCGGCATTTATCTGTACACCGCACCGAGCAACGGCGTGACTTACCAGCGCATATGCTTCAGCGCCAAAGCCGTGCAGCATCACCCGGATTACCAACTCGACGACGGCATCGTCGGCGCCAAGTGGCTGACCCGCGACGAATTAATCGCCCAGCGTGACAACTGGCGCAGCGAGCTGATCATCCGCTGCATCGACGATTATCTGGCCGGTCATCACTTCAGCCTCGAACTGATCCGCCCTTCTCTTTAGCCTTGCGGCCGTGAGCCTGATAGAATCGCGCCCTTTTCCAAGACACTCATTGAATCCCTATGCGTGATCCAGCCCCTTCTGACACATCCAAGAAGCGCGTCATTGTCGGCATGTCCGGCGGCGTGGACTCTTCCGTTTCTGCCCTTCTGCTGATCGAGCAGGGTTATGAAGTGGAAGGCCTGTTCATGAAGAACTGGGAAGAAGACGACGGAACGGAATACTGCACCGCCATGGACGACCTGGCGGATGCTCAGGCTGTCTGCGACAAGATCGGCATCAAGCTGCACACCGCCAACTTTGCCGCCGAGTACTGGGACAACGTGTTCGAGCACTTCCTCGCCGAATACAAGGCGGGGCGCACGCCGAACCCGGACATCCTGTGCAACCGCGAGATCAAGTTCAAAGCGTTTCTCGACTACGCGATGATGCTCGGCGCCGACCTGATCGCCACCGGTCACTACGTGCGCCGCCGCGATATCGACGGCCGCACCGAACTGCTCAAGGGCCTCGATCCGAACAAGGATCAGAGCTACTTCCTGCACGCCGTTGGTGGTGAACAGATCGCCAAGACCCTGTTCCCGGTCGGCGAACTGGAAAAGCCTGAAGTGCGCGCGATTGCCGAGAAATACGAACTGGCCACCGCCAAGAAGAAGGATTCCACCGGGATCTGCTTCATTGGCGAGCGCCGTTTCAGCGATTTCCTCAAGCAGTACCTGCCGGCACAACCGGGTGAGATCAAGACTACCGAAGGCGAAGTCATCGGCCGTCACCACGGCTTGATGTACCACACCATCGGCCAGCGCCAGGGCCTCGGCATTGGCGGCTTGAAGGATGCTGGCGATGAGCCGTGGTACGTGCTGCGCAAGGATCTGCAGACCAACGAGCTGATCGTCGGTCAGGGCAACAACCATCCATGGCTGTTCTCCAGCGCCCTGCTCGCTTCGGAAATCTACTGGGTCAATCCGATCGATCTGAGCCAGCCGCTGCGCCTGACGGCGAAAGTGCGTTATCGCCAGAGCGATCAGGCCTGCACCCTGGAAAAAACCGCCAGCGGCTATCGCGCCGTGTTCGACGAACCGCAACGCGCGGTGACGCCGGGCCAGTCGGTCGTTTTCTATGACGGTGAAATCTGCCTCGGCGGCGGCGTGATCGAAGTGGCCGAGCCGTGGAGCGGCCAGGCATGAGCCCGACTCAGGAGCAACTGACAGCGCTGGGCGGCGTGTTTCTCGCCGCCGTGCTGGTCGATCGCATCGCCAAGACTGGCCAGACCAACGAGGCCGGCCTGAGTTGCATGCTCGGCAGCCTGCTGGTCCGCGACCCAAAAGATACGCTGGACGTCTACGGCGGCGACGACATCAATCTTCGTGAGGGTTATCGCGCGTTGATCGGCGCTTTGGAGCGCGATCCGAGCACCTTGCAGCGCGAGCCGCTGCGCTATGCCCTGTCGATGCTTGGTCTGGAGCGGCAACTGGCCAAGCGTGACGACATGCTTGAGACGATTGCCAAGCGCCTGCCGCAGATTCAGTCGCAGGTCGAGCATTTCGGCCCGGCCCACGAAAACGTCGTGGCCGCTTGCGGTGCGTTGTACCAGGACACTTTGAGCACTCTGCGCCAGCGCATTCAGGTGCACGGCGACATGCGCAACCTGCAACAGCCGAGCAATGCCTCGAAGATCCGCGCCCTGCTCCTCGCCGGTATCCGCTCGGCGCGCCTGTGGCGTCAGCTCGGTGGTCATCGCTGGCAGTTGGTGATCAGCCGCCGCAAGTTGCTCAAAGAGCTTTATCCGTTGATGCGCAGCGAGTAAACGCCGCGTCATGAAGGCTTTGTAGTCTGTAACGCGTAATACGCCGGTCAGTTGGCGACGGACCGGCGGATTTTTTCATGTATGATACGCGCCCCATTTCGTTGCCCGACTGTCCGAGAACACCCCATGCAGCTCTCTTCGCTCACTGCGGTTTCCCCTGTTGACGGCCGCTACGCCGGCAAAACCCAGGCCCTGCGCCCGATTTTCAGCGAGTACGGCCTGATCCGTGCCCGCGTTCTGGTTGAAGTGCGCTGGCTCCAGCGCCTGGCCGCCCACGCTGGCATCCCTGAAGTGCCAGCCTTCTCCGCCGAGGCCAACGCCGTTCTCAACGAACTGGCTGAAAACTTCTCGCTGGAGCACGCCGAGCGCGTCAAAGAGATCGAGCGCACCACCAACCACGACGTCAAAGCGATCGAATACCTGCTTAAAGAGCAGGCGGCCAAGCTGCCGGAGCTGGCCAAGGTCAGCGAATTCATCCACTTTGCCTGCACCAGTGAAGACATCAACAACCTGTCCCACGCCTTGATGCTGCGTGAAGGCCGTGACGACGTGATGCTGCCGCTGATGCGCCAGACTGCCAACGCCATCCGCGAACTGGCCATCCGTTTCGCCGACGTGCCGATGCTGTCGCGCACCCACGGTCAGCCGGCTTCGCCGACCACTCTGGGTAAAGAGCTGGCCAACGTGGTTTACCGTCTCGAGCGTCAGATCGCTCAGGTCGCTGCCGTGCCGCTGCTGGGCAAGATCAACGGCGCCGTCGGCAACTACAACGCGCACCTGTCGGCCTACCCGCAAATTGATTGGGAAGCCAATGCCCGCGCCTTCATCGAAGACGAACTGGGCCTGGGCTTCAACCCGTACACCACGCAGATCGAACCGCACGACTACATCGCCGAGCTGTTCGATGCCATTGCGCGCTTCAACACCATCCTGATCGACTTCGACCGCGACATCTGGGGCTACATTTCCCTGGGTTATTTCAAGCAGCGCACCATCGCTGGCGAAATCGGTTCCTCGACCATGCCGCACAAGGTCAACCCGATCGACTTCGAAAACTCCGAAGGCAACCTGGGTATCGCCAACGCACTGTTCCAGCACCTGGCGAGCAAGCTGCCGATTTCCCGCTGGCAGCGCGACCTGACCGACTCCACCGTCCTGCGCAACCTCGGTGTCGGCTTCGCCCACAGCGTGATCGCATACGAAGCCAGCCTCAAAGGCATCAGCAAACTGGAGCTCAACGAGCAGAAGATTGCCGCTGACCTCGACGCTTGCTGGGAAGTCCTGGCCGAGCCGATCCAGACCGTGATGCGTCGCTACAACATCGAAAACCCGTACGAAAAGCTGAAAGAACTGACCCGTGGCAAGGGCATCAGCCCTGAAGCGCTGCAGACTTTCATCGATGGCCTGGACATGCCAGCCGAAGCCAAAGCCGAGCTCAAGCAACTGACCCCGGCCAACTACATCGGCAACGCTGTGGCACAAGCCAAACGCATCTGATCGACCGTTTGCCCCGTTTGAGACGCCCGGCCGCGCCGGGCGTTTTTATTCCCGTCTGAAAAGTGCTTTTTTTCCATAGGTTACATATGAATTCCGATATTCCTCTTCAACTTCTGGGCGGCCTCACAGCACGCGAATTCCTGCGTGATTACTGGCAGAAAAAACCGCTGCTGATCCGTCAGGCGATTCCTGACTTCGAAAGCCCGATCGACGCCGACGAACTGGCCGGCCTGGCCCTGGAAGAAGAAGTCGAATCGCGCCTGGTCATCGAGCACGGCGAGCGCCCATGGGAATTGCGTCGCGGCCCGTTCGCCGAAGACGAGTTCAGCAAATTGCCAGAGAAAGAGTGGACGCTGCTGGTGCAGGCGGTTGACCAGTTCGTGCCGGAAGTCAGCGAACTGCTGGAAAACTTCCGCTTCCTGCCGAGCTGGCGTGTCGACGACGTGATGATCAGCTTCGCCGCCCCGGGTGGCAGCGTCGGCCCGCACTTCGACAACTACGATGTGTTCCTGCTGCAGGGCCATGGCAAGCGCAACTGGAAAATCGGCCAGATGTGCGATTCCGAGAGCCCGCTGCTGCAACACGCCGACCTGCGCATCCTCGCTGAATTCCACGAGACCGAAGAATGGGTGCTGGAGCCGGGCGACATGCTCTACCTGCCGCCGCGCCTGGCCCATTGCGGCGTCGCGGTCGACAACTGCATGACTTACTCGGTCGGTTTCCGCGCGCCGAGCGCCGCTGAAGTGCTGACCCACTTCACCGACTTCCTCAGCCAGTTCCTGACCGACGAAGAGCGCTACACCGATGCCGACGCCAAGCCGGCGGTCGATCCGCACCAGATTCAGCACGATGCACTGGATCGCCTGAAAAGCCTGCTCGCCGAGCACATGAGCGACGAGCGTCTGCTGCTGACCTGGTTCGGCCAGTACATGACCGAGCCGCGCTACCCGGAACTGGTGGTCGGCCCGGAAGACGTCGAAGAAGAAGACTTCCTCGCCGCCCTGCAGGATGGCGCCGTGCTGATCCGCAACCCGAGCGCGCGCCTGGCCTGGTCGGAAGTCGACGACGATCTGCTGCTGTTCGCCAGTGGCCAGAGCCGCTACCTGCCGGGCAAGCTGCGCGAACTGCTGAAGCTGATCTGCGCCGCTGACGCCCTGCACGCCGATAACCTCGGCGAGTGGCTGAGCGACGAAGACGGCCGCAGCCTGCTCTGCGAACTGGTCAAGCAAGGAAGCCTGGGGTTCGCCGATGAATAAAATTCGCGTTCGTGTCGCAGACTGGCAGAAGGATATCGCCGAGATCCGGCGCATTCGTGAAACGGTGTTCATCGCCGAACAATCGGTGCCACCCGAGCTTGAGTGGGACGCCGATGACGCGACCGCCGTGCATTTTCTGGCGTTCGAAGGCGACTTCCCGATCGGCACGGCGCGGCTGTTGCCCGATGGACATATCGGTCGGGTTTCGGTACTCAAAGACTGGCGCGGAATGAAGGTCGGTGACGCGCTGATGCAAGCGGTCATCGCCGAAGCCGAAGCACGCGGTTTGAAGCAACAGAAGCTCAGCGCTCAGGTGCAAGCCACGGCGTTCTACGAGCGCCTGGGTTTCAGCCTGGTCAGCGAGGAATTCCTCGAAGCCGGGATTCCGCATGTCGACATGGTTCGGCATTCGGCCTGAGCCCCGCCCTGATCGTTCCCA
>NZ_WBRZ01000327.1:0-5519 GCF_008923895.1 Pseudomonas sp. GXM4 | reverse complement strand
ATCTTTTGCTTTTGATATTTGTGTCTGATGCACTTATAACCTGCCAATAAGTCAATTTTCGTCAGCATCAAGCCCCACTAAAATGCTCCGGTATTTCACCCCCGGAGTTTTCATTCATGACATCCCTGACGGTCACGGCGCCTCTCGTCGCGACCAGCCCGGCGACGGCGGCTGCGCCACCGGTGTTCGGGGCGCGGATCATCATTGGTCTGGTCGGCGTGCTGTTGGCCGTGCTGGTCTCGGGCCTCAACGAGATGGTCACCAAAGTCGCACTCGCCGACATTCGCGGCGCGCTGCACATCGGCTACGACGAAGGCACCTGGCTGGTCGCCAGCTACACGGCGACGTCGGTCGCGGCCATGGCCTTCGCGCCGTGGTGCTCGGTGACCTTCTCGCTGCGTCGCTTCACACTGTGCGCCATCGGTCTGTTTACCCTGCTCGGCGTGCTGTGCCCGTTCGCCCCAAACTACGAAAGTCTGCTGCTGATGCGCATCCTCCAAGGCCTCGCCGGCGGTGCATTGCCGCCGATGCTGATGACCGTCGCGCTGCGCTTTCTCCCAGCGAACATCAAACTGTACGGACTGGCCGGCTACGCCCTGACCGCGACTTTCGGCCCGGGACTCGGCACGCCGCTGGCCGGTCTGTGGACCGAATACGTCGGCTGGCAGTGGACCTTCTGGCAGATCATCGTGCCGTGCCTGATCGCCATGGCCGCAGTGGCTTACGGATTGCCGCAGGATCCGCTGCGGCTGGAACGTCTCAGGGCGTTCAACTGGAAAGGCCTGCTGCTGGGCTTTCCGGCGATCTGCATGCTGGTGATCGGTCTGTTGCAGGGCAATCGACTGGACTGGTTCGAGTCGAGCCTGATCTGTGGATTACTCGGTGCCGGTTCGCTGCTGCTGGTGGCATTTCTGATCAATGAATGGTCGCAGCCGATTCCGTTTTTCAAGCTGCAGATGCTCGGCATCCGCAACCTGTTGTTCGCCCTGATCACCCTCGCGGGGGTGTTGATCGTGCTGCTGGCGGTGGTGTTGATTCCGTCGAGTTATCTGGCCCAGGTGCAAGGTTATCGTCCGGCGCAAACCGCGCCGATCATGCTCATTGCCGCGCTGCCGCAGTTGATCGCGCTGCCATTGGTGGCGGCGCTATGCAACTTGCGCTGGGTCGATTGTCGCTGGGTGCTCGGCATGGGTCTGAGCATGCTCGCGCTGTCCTGCCTGGGCGGTTCGCACCTGACTTCGGCGTGGATTCGCGATGATTTCTACGTCCTGCAATGGCTGCAGATTTTCGGCCAGCCGATGGCGGTGTTGCCGCTGTTGATGTTGTCGACCGGCAGTATCACGCCGATGGAAGGACCGTTCGCGTCGGCGTGGTTCAACACCGTCAAAGGCCTGGCTGCCGTGGTTGCCACCGGCGTCATCGAAGCGCTGACCACCGCGCGCCTGCATTTTCATTCGAGCATGTTGGTCGACAGCCTCGGCAATTCGCCACTGGCCGATCACAGCGATCCGGGCCTCGCTCACCGCGTGCATGAGCAGGCGGTGGTGCTGACTTCGTCCGATTTGTACCTGTGCATGGCCGGCGTTGCCGTGGCGTTGATCCTGCTGATTTTCTGGCTGCCGACGCGGATTTATCCGCCGCGCGCGCCGACCTGATCGCTGTACTGAAACTGAAGGTTTTTTATGACTCAATCCAAGCAAAAACTCGCGGTGGCCGTGGCTGCCGCGCTGGCGGTGGGCGTGCTGGTGTACCTGGCAATGCCCGGGCTGTTCGGGCAACGCACCGAGCAAACCACCAACGACGCCTTCGTCTCCGCCGACTACACGCTGGTGGTGCCGCGCGTGGCCGGGTTCATCAAGCAGGTGCTGGTCGAAGACAACCAGCAGGTCAAGGCCGGGCAGTTGCTGGCGCTGATCGATGACCGTGATTTGCGCGCAGCGGCGGAAGCGGCGGATGCGCAAACCCTGGTCGCGCGGGCGCAGTTGCAGAACGCCAGCGCGACCCTGGAGCGGCAGGCTTCGCTGATCGCTCAGGCGCAGGCCACCGTGGTCTCGGTCAAAGCGGAAATGGCTTTTGCGCAGCAGGAACTGAACCGCTACAACCATCTCGCCGGTGTCGGCGCCGGCACCGTGCAGAACGCGCAGCAGGCGCGCACGCGCATCGATCAGGCCTCGGCGCGCCTCGACACCGCGACCGCGAAGCTGGCGGCCGAACGCAAGCAGGTCGAAATTCTCACCGCCAAGCGCAACGCCGCCGAAGGCAATCTGAAACACGCGCAGGCGGCGCTGGAGATTGCCAGTTTCAACCTCTCTTACACGCGCATCACCGCGCCGCAGGACGGCATGATCGGCGAGCGTGCGGTGCGCGTCGGCGCCTACGTCACGCCGGGCAGCAAGCTGTTGGCGGTGGTGCCGTTGCAGCAGGCCTATGTGGTGGCCAATTTTCAGGAAACCCAGTTGACCGATGTGCAGCCCGGGCAGGATGTGCAAGTGCGGGTCGACAGCTTGGGCGGTGAAGCCCTGACTGGCCGCGTCGAGAGCATTGCGCCGGCAACTGGCGTGACCTTTGCGGCGGTGAAACCGGATAACGCCACCGGTAATTTCACCAAGGTTGTGCAGCGGATTCCGGTGAAGATCGTGCTGGAACCGGGCCAGCCACTGGCTGAGCGCTTGCGGGTGGGGATGTCGGTCGAGGCGAGTATTGATACCGCCAGCTCAAAGGCGTCCGGGCGCGAGGTGACGCAGCGATGATCGGTGTTGAATCGGCTGGCCTCATCGCTGGCAAGCCAGCTCCCACAGGGGGCATTGGCAGGCTGAACCATTTTGCACAACCTGCACAATCTTTGTGGGAGCTGGCTTGCCAGCGATGGGGGCATTGGCAGCAACTCACTCTGAGTGCCTTGCTTGCAGTCAGTCTCACCGCCTGCACCGTCGGCCCGGACTTCCAGAAACCCGAAGCCCCTCAGCCTGCCGACTGGGCCAAACCGAGCCAATCCGCCCCGAGCCAGGCCGTTAGCGAACCCCTGAACGAACGCTGGTGGGAAACCTTCCACGACCCGCAACTTTCCGCGCTCACCCAGCGCGCGCTGAACAGCAACCTCGACCTGCAACTGGCCAGCAGCCGCCTGCAACAAAGCCGCGCCGCGCGTCAGGTGATCACCGCCGAGCGCTATCCGCACAGCTCTGCCACCGGCAGCTACGGGCGCAAACGCAACAGTGGCAAAGGCTTGAACGATCCATCGGGAAATAACGGCGACGAGGCGTTCAACCTCTGGGATGCCGGTTTCTCCGCCTCATGGGAACTGGACTTCTGGGGCCGCGTGCGCCGTGAAACCGAAGCCGCTGATGCCAATCTCGAAGTGGCGGAAAATGATCGTCGCGGCGTGCTGCTGACCGTGCTCGCCGACACCGCGCAAAACTACATTCAGCTGCGCGGCGTGCAGAGCACCCGCGCCGTCACCGAGCAGAACCTCGACGTCGCCCGCCACAGCCTGAAACTCTCGCAGCTGCGGCTGGCCGATGGCGTGGCGACCGACCTGGACGTCGCCGAAGCTGCCGCGCAAGTCGCCGCCATCGAGGCACGGCTGCCGGCGCTCGAGCAGCGTCAGGCGCAACTGATCAACGCGATCAGTCTGCTCATGGGCGAGCCACCGCAAACTCTCGCTCAAACGTTATCCACAGAAGCGGCAGTACCGCAGTCGCCACTGCAAATCGCCATCGGCCTGCCGTCGCAATTGGCCGAACGTCGTCCGGATATCCGCCAGGCCGAAGCGCGTCTGCACGCCGCCACCGCCAACATCGGTGTGGCCAAGGGTGATTTCTATCCGCGCATCACCCTGTCCGGCAACTTCGGTTCCCAGGCCATGCAGCTGAGCGATTTCGGTTCATGGGGCTCGCGTGCCTTTGCCATCGGCCCGCAATTCAGCCTGCCGTTGTTCGACGGCGGACGCCTGCGCGGCATGCTGCAACTGCGTGAAGCGCAACAGCAGGAAGCGGCCATCGCCTACCAGCGAACCGTGCTGCGCGCCTGGCATGAAATCGATGATCAACTGACCGCCTACAACGCCAGCCAGCGCCGTCGCGACAGCCTCGCCGAAGCCGTGCATCAGAACCGGATCGCCCTGCGTACTGCGCAACAGCAATACGTCGAAGGCGTGGTCGATTTCGTCAATGTCCTCACCGTGCAAAGCGCCTTGCTCGCCACGCAGGAACAATGGGTGGAAAGCTCGACCGGCGTTTCCCTGGCGATGGTCGGTTTGTACAAGGCGCTCGGCGGCGGATGGCAGTCGGTTTATCCGGCAGCGCAACTGGCCGCAGGCTCACCTGACGTCGCCAGACCCTGAACCCGCCGCGACAGCTATGATCAACTCCACTGCAGCGAACGGCGCAACGCCGGACCTGAATTGCAGAGGAGTTGCATCATGGAAAATCCGCAGCACAGTCTACCGGCCCTGTTCAAACAACTCGGCCTCGATGACGATCCGACCGGCATCGACAAATTCATCGCCAGCCATTCGCCGCTCAAGCCGGATTTGCATCTGGCTGACGCGTTTTTCTGGACGGCAGGTCAGGCGCAGTTTCTGCGCGAGGAGATTCTGGATGATGCGGATTGGGCGGAAGTGGTGGATCAGTTGAATGTGATGTTGCGTAAGGGGCGGGTGGGGTGATCATCGCGAAGTTGTATCCTCGTTGAACGCCACAGTTGTCCACATGGCATAAATAGACCAAAATCACGTCCTAATTTGAGGTTCTTATTATGCAAAGCGTTCTCGCCGATATGGCTGTCAGTGTCTCTGAACTGAAGAAAAATCCTACTGCCGTGTTGAACGGTGCACATGGGGGGGCCGTCGCTGTCCTCAACCACAATCGCGTCATGGGTTATATGGTGCCGGCCGAAGTTTACGAAGCGATGATGGAGCGGCTTGATGATCTTGAGCTGGCTGACATCGTTCGTTCGCGCCTCCACGAAACGCCCATTTCGGTAAGCCTGGATGACTTATAAGCTTGAGTTTCTGCCGTCTGCACACAAAGAGTGGAACAAGCTGGGTCATACATTGCGTGAGCAATTCAAAAAGAAGCTAGGTGAGAGGCTGAAGCTTCCCAGAATCCCGGCTGACGCACTGCACGGCATGCCCGACTGCTACAAAATCAAACTCAAAGCCTCGGGGTATCGATTGGTTTACCAAGTCATCGACGAACGAGTCGTGGTTTCCGTGCTAGCGGTTGGCAAGCGCGAACGCAGCAGTGTTTACGATACTGCCAAGAACCGTTGAACGAGCCCCCGCTTTATTCAAGTGGCCGATGTTTGTCGATGAGATTCTTGAGTGACCGGACTGGGCCACCAAAGTGTGGGATCAGTTGATGTATCGTCTGGCATGAGGCGCGGCATGTAAAAAAAATTGCGCGAAAAGGCTCAGATGTAAAAAAAAACCTCCTTACTGTAAAAAAAACTTCGTTTTGTCCGTCGCATTAGATTTTTCTTCGAAAAATTACAAATCCAACTCGTGGTACGCCTCGGCC
>NZ_WBRZ01000326.1:0-5544 GCF_008923895.1 Pseudomonas sp. GXM4 | reverse complement strand
GAGGGGTTTTGTTGTCCAGCGCATGCAGGAAGAGGTCTGTACTATCACCCCAAGGTTCAAATCCGGTATCGAAAATTTCCCAAGGCTCTCGATCGTCACCTCGGTACAAATAATAGTTTTCTTGGTTAGGTGCGGGGACTGCGGGCTCCCCATCATCAACCTTAACCCCATCACTTGCCCCCGGAACCTCACACCCAGGTTTATTCGGCGGCGGGCAGTTGGACGTCAACCCCAACGGATCCACCCACCCCGTCGGATTCGGCACGTACTGGTACTGGTTCAACCCACCCGCGAGCTTCACCGGGTCCGGTGTCAGATACCGCCCTAACCTAGGGTCGTAATACCGATGGCGGTTGTAGTGCAGCCCACTTTCAACATCGAAATACTGCCCCTGAAAGCGCAGCGGTTGATCCAGATAGTCTTCGCCGGCCAAGGTGACGGCGGCAACTTTGCCGTAGGCGTCGTATTGCGCGGACCAGACGATTTCGCCGCTGTAGTCGGTGAGTTCCTGCGGGGTGCCGAGGTGGTCGAGTTGGTAGTAGAACGGGCAGGCCTTTTTCGGGCCTTTGCCGTCGAGCATCGCGAGTGGGCGGAAGGTGCCGGGTTCGTAGAGGAAGCTGCGGTATTGCGTGCCGCTGCTTTCGGCGACGAGGTGTTCGCCTTGCCAGAAGAATTCGGTGACGGCGCTGTCGACGGTTTTGCGGATGCGCCGGCCGAAGGCGTCGTAGTGATAAGTGGCGGTCTGGCCGTCGGGGCGGGTCAGGCCGATCAGGCGGTGCTGGCAGTCGTAGCGGTATTCGGTGACCAGGGTCTGGCCGTGGCCACGGCGTTCGCGGACCAGGTTGCCGAAGGCGTCGTAGTCGTAATGACGATCGCCCTGCATCAACAGGCGATTGCCCTTGATCTGCGCAGGGCCGGGGCGGTCCTGCATCAGCAGGTTGCCGGCCGGGTCGTGGGCGAAGGATTCGGGCAGTTCGTCGCGCGAGTGGCGTACGCGGATCAACCGGTCGAGGGCGTCGTAGCCATAGGTGCGCTGGCCGTGGCGGCTGTCGGCGATGTGCTCGAGATTGCCGTTGGCGCTGTAGGCATAATCCCGGCGGTACAGCGAGGCGTGGCGATGGCCTACAGCGTGGGCGAGCAAGCGGCCCTGATCGTCGTAGGAATATTCGCTGAGCAGCAGACCCTGCTGGCGTTGCTGTTCACGACCGCAGTGGTAGACGTGGCGCGTGAGCGGCGTGCCGTTGAGGTCGATGGCCGACAGCGCACCGCCCTTGGCGTAGTGATAGTCGAGCTTGCTGTTGTCCGGCAGGCGCAGGCGTTTGAGCTGGCCGCAGGCGTCATAGGCGTAGCGCAAGGTGCCCCAGCCCTGATGTTCGGTGATCAGCCGATCCTGACGGTCATACTCGAAGGCCAGCGGATGGTTCTGGTCGTCATCGACGGCAACCAAGCGCCCGAGGCGGTCGTAGTCGTAGCGGATCTTGGCGCCATCGGGCAGGTTCTTGACCCGCAACCTTCCAGCCGCGTCGCGCTGGTATTGGGTGACCAGCGATAAACCCTGCTCGCCGAATTCAGTCTTTTCCAGCAAATGACCATTGAGGTCGTAGACGTAAGCCGTACGCCGCCCATCAAACCCGGTTTCCTGTCGGATCAATCCGGTCGGCGTGTAATCCAGTCGGTACTTTTCGCCCGATTCGTTTTCAATCTCGGTCAGCAACAGCCGCGCATGGTCATAGCGGTACTGCACGCGGGTGCCGTCAGGATTGATCCGCCGCGAGACCAGGTGCAGGTCATCGTCATATTCATAGCGGGTGATGCGCCCGAGTTCATCGCGTTCGGCGGTGATCTGGCCGTAGGCGCCATAGCTGTAGGCGCGCGTGCTGCCCGTAGGAGAAGTCGTCAGGATCAGTCGGCCGGCCGCGTCCCACTCCTGACGGCTGACAACACCAAATTCGTCCTGGGTGGTAATCCGCCGGCCCAGCGCATCGTAGGAAAAGCGCCGCACGCCGCCATCGGGCAGGGTTTCTTCGATGAGCTGACCCAGCTCGTTCCACACCCAGCGATGGCGGCTGCTGTCCGGATAACGCAGCGACAGCAATTGCCCGCGCAAGTTGTAGTAGTAATGGGTGACCTGGCCGTCGGGATCGACCGCTTCGGTGACGGCGCCTTCGGCGTTGCGCCGGTAAATCCACACCGCATCACCACGGCAACGCTTGTAGAGAAAACCGTTGCGGTACTCGTAGGACGTTGGTGCATCGTCCGGCGGAATCAGCGCGATCAGCCGTCCGACTTCGTCGTAGCGATATTCGGTGACCGCGCCCAACGCATCCTGCTCGGCGATCAAGCGCCCCTGCTGGTCATAGGCCTTGAGCTGCTCGCCGCCATCGGCCGCAACCTGGCGCACCAGCCGCGCGCGCTCGTCGTGGACGTAGACTTCTTCGGTACCGTCGACGTAATGCACGGTCACGCTGGCGTCGTCATCGTTCCAGACGTAACGGGTGTTCATCTGCGAGAACGACGCCCAGTGCCTCACGCAGCGGGCGGCTTTGCCCTCGCGCTGCCACTCCCAGAAGAAGCTCGCGCCGCCAGTCAACTGGCGCTGGAGGATGACGTGGTGGTCGTCGTAGTCGTAGCGCTCGCTGTCGCCCACCGCATTGGTCGCGACCAGCAGGCGTTGCCGGGCATCGAAGCTGTAGGTGGCGAGGTTTTGCTCGGTGGTCCACTCGCCTTGGACGAACACCTGATAATCGACCGCCACCAGCTGCGCGCGGTCATAGCGCAACAGCAGCGCGCGCCCGGCGCCGTTGTCCAGACGCTGAATGCGGTCGGAGCGATCGCGTTGCAGGGTCAGACGATTACCGTAGACATCGCTGATTGCGGTCAGTCGTCCGGCGCGAAAGTGATAGAACCGCGCGCTGTCACCGGCCAGGGCGAGGATCAGTTCTTCCGGCTCATCACCGAGAAAGATCGCCGCCCGCGACAGGCTGTTGTGGATCGCCGGGCGCGCGACGTTGGGCAGGGGAAAGCGGGTGCGGCGGTTTTCGTGGTCGATCCAGATCACGCCATCGCCGTCGAAGGCCAGCCGATGCGCCAGCGTATGGCTCCAGCCGAAACCCAGGCCGATGTCGATCTCGACCGCGCTGCTGCGGTACAAACGGGTGAACTCGAAGGGCAACACGCCGTCGAGCACCGCGTCGGTCAGGGTCAGCAGTTCTTCGCCGGTGACCATCGACACCGGGCAGCCATTGGTACAAGTTTTGGGCACGCAATCGGCGGCGTCGCCGTTGGGGTTTTTCGCCTGGTCGGGCGCGTCGTCGTGTGGCTCATGGCGCTCAAGGCGGGCCATGTTTTGAGATTTGTCCCGCGCGAGTGGCGCCGGATTCGGCACGCTCAACACAACTTCATCGGCCTGACGAATGTTCAGCGGAATCGATGGCGTCGGCTTCAGCTCAACCTCGCGCGCATGAAACATCAGCGGCTTCAGCGTGCTCGCATGCTGCGTGAGTTCCGGCGTTGAGGTCAGTTCCGCCAAGCGTAAAGCAGAAGCCGCCAGCCATTCCCGCGCCCGTGGCGACTTGATCTTCGCCAGGACCTTGCTGCTCAAACGCAGCGATACGCCGGCACCGCCCGCCACGCGCATCAACAGGAAACTGATCAGCAACTCGGTGCGAACTTCGGCCACCACCTCGGCGAGGTATTGCGGCGGCAGCATCTTCAGCCAACTGGTGAACGCAGCCAGATGAATGAACAGCAACGGCTCGTCGCTGAGCATCAACAAGGCGTTGGCGATCGCTTCGTTTGAAGCGGCAAGCAGCGCCTCGAGTTCGACTTCGCTCAGGTATTCCAGGAGCTTCGCGCTGTGCTCCTGCAGATCGGCAAGTAGGGCGAACAGTTGTTGAATGTCATCCCAGACGCCATTCAAAGCTTTTTCCAGACCGCGCCAATCGGCCCGTTGCAACTGCCCGTAACGATCAAGAAAACCGGCGCTGGAAAACTCCGTCCATTGCGGTTGGAAGCCTGTCCATTCGCTGCGCAGCCAGCCTTCAAGACCGGCAATCACGCCTTCATATGAGGCATACAGGGCGCGGACATGGTCGGTAGAAACATCGGGAAAGAAGGTGACGCGGTAGCGCTGGCTCCGCACGCAATCGGTGACCTCGAGGATCCCGCTCGGGCCGATGGTGTAGCGCAGTGGTTCGCCGAAGGTCAGCACACCGTCGACGTCGCTGAGCAGCGGTTCGAGGGTCACCGGGGTGTCGCCGATCGGCACGAAGCGCGCGGTTTCGAACAAATGCACCAGGGTCAGCGGCCCGTTGGCCGGGCACATGACTACCGATGAGCTGATGGGGGCGCGCGAGGTGATCGGCGCGCTCAGTTGTACGTCATTGCCAACCTTGAACACCTGCTCGATGTCCAGCGCGGTCCCGGTCCAGAACTGCTCGGCCCAGGCGTCGTAGTTGTTCAGGCACAGGCGGAACTCGTCGATCAGCGCTTCGAAATCTGGCTGCTTCGGATTCAGGGCGGCCACCACCAGCAGTCCGATGCTGTTGTTCAGGGCCAGGAGCTGATCGGGTTGAAACATTCGCAGTCGCTCGCGCATGTGAAAAAACGGGAGCGCGGACTTTGCGGGGGATCAAAAAGGAAAGAAGTCGGGGAAGTAGGCAGTGTCTGTAGGAGTTTTCGCTAAATGCGAAAAGGCGTTGATGGCATTGCCCGTTGCTCAATGTCCATCGGCCTCGCTATGCTGCTGAACCCATTAATCAGATCCGCGTTGCGGCACGTTGCCTGTCGCCCGGGATGCCTTTGTTAACGGATCCGATGATGAATGCACCGCTGAAGACGTTCGGCCCGATCAAGGCCGTGATTTTCGATATGGACGGTTTGCTGCTCGACACCGAGGGCATCTACACCGAGGTCACCTCGCTGATTGCCGGGCGCTACGGGAAAACCTTCGACTGGAGCGTCAAACAAAACATCATTGGTCGCGGCGCCAATGACCTGGCCAATTACGTGGTGCAGGTGCTGGAACTACCGATCACTCCGGAAGAATTTCTGCAGATCCGCGAGCCGCTGATGCGCGAGCGTTTTCCCAAGGCGCAGGCAATGCCGGGGGCCGAAGCGCTGGTGCGTCACCTCAAGGCGCACAACATCCCGATCGCGGTGGGCACCAGTTCGTCGCGCCAGTCGTTCGGGCAGAAAACCACCTTGCACCGTGAGTGGTTTGCGCTGTTCGATTTCATCGTCACGGCGGACGATCCGGAAGTCGGCGCGGCCAAACCAGCGCCGGATATTTTCCTCACCGCCGCCCGGCGTTTGGGCGTTGCGCCCAAGGATTGTCTGGTGTTCGAGGATTCGCCGTTCGGCGTCACCGCAGCGAAAGCGGCAGGCATGACCGCAATCGCCATCCCCGACGCAGCAATGGCAGACGAGAAATATGCTCACGCTGACGGCATTATCCGCTCGCTGAAAAATTTCACGCCCAGCGTATTTGGCCTGCCGATGCTGGAACTGGCTTGACCGCTTAAACACAAACGCCGCCCTTCTATA
>NZ_WBRZ01000325.1:0-5587 GCF_008923895.1 Pseudomonas sp. GXM4 | reverse complement strand
CCGATCTGGGATAAATCCCCTCGCCACAAGGGCTCGCTCTCACCGGGGGTCCGGGTTCCTTCAGGGATTTCAAGGGTGACTTCATGAGTTTTTTGCGCAACATGGCTGCCCTGCTGCTCGGCAGTGCGCTGCTGTGCACTGGCACTCCGGCACTGGCCGCCGGCAGTCACGCGCTGACGGTGTACGGCGAGGCGCCGAAGTATCCGGCCGGCTTCAAGCATTTCGATTTTGTTAACCCTAACGCGCCCAAGGGCGGTTCGCTCAGCCGTGCGTCGATGGAGATCGGTCAGTACAACTACATCACGCCGTATGCCGATCAGGGCATTTCCGTGGTGCAGGTCAATGACTGGGTATACGCGCCGCTGGCGTTCCGTTCGCTGGATGAGCCCTACACGGTTTACGCTCTGGTCGCGCAGCAGATCGAGCGCGATCCCGAAGGTTTGTGGGTGCGCTTCACCCTCAACCCCAAGGCACGCTTCGCCGACGGCACGCCGATCACCGCCGAAGACGTGCGCTACACCTTCAACCTGCTGATGACCAAGGGCAGCCTGAGTTATCGCCAGCAATATACCGACGTGCAAGACGTGCTGGTCGAAGGTCCACGGCAGGTCCGTTTCACCTTCAAGAACAACCTCAATCGCACCCTCGCGCTGGATCTGGCGACGCTGCGCGTGCTGCCCGAGCACTGGTGGAAAACCCGCGACTTCGCCAACGGCGGCGGCTTCGAGCCACCGCTGGGCAGCGGCCCGTACCGGGTGAGCAAAGTCGACGCCGGGCGCAGCATCAGTTTCCAGCGTGACCCGGACTGGTGGGGCAAGGACCTGCCGGTCAGTCGCGGCATGTACAACTTCGACAGCCTGACGGTGAATTTCTACGGCGACACCGACGTCGCCCGCCAGCTGTTGCAGGCCGGCGCGTTCGACTACAACCGCGAGTTCTCCTCGTCCGGTTATGTGGTCGGCTATGACAGCCCGGCATTGCGCGACGGTCGTTTGCAGCAGTCGATCCTCGCGCCGGACAAACCCACCGCCGCTCAGGGCTTCGTGTTCAACCTGCAGAACCCGTTCTTCAAGGATCGCCGCGTGCGTCAGGCGATCAGCCTGCTCTGGGATTTCGAGTGGACCAACAAACAGATGATGCGCGGCTTCTACGTGCGTCAGAACAGCTTCTGGCCCAAGAGTGAAATGGCCGCCAGCGCCCTGCCCGATGCCGAGGAATTGAAGATCCTCGAACCGTTGCGCGGCAAGGTCCCTGACGAGGTGTTCACCACGGTGTATGAAGCGCCGAAAACCGATGGCAGCGGCTACATCCGCGACAAGCAATTGCAAGCGCTGAAGCTGCTCGCCGAAGCCGGTTGGACGGCAAAAAACAATCGTCTGGTCAACGCCGCCGGTGAGCCGCTGGAATTCACCTTTCTCGATGGCCAGGGCGGCTTCGATCGCATGCTGCTGCCGTTCAAACGCACCCTCGCCCAGATCGGCATCACGCTCAATCTGCGCCGCATCGATTCGGCGCAATACATCAACCGTCTCAACGCCCGCGATTACGACATGATCGTCTGCGCTTTCCCGCGCAGTGGCGATCCGATCGTGTCCCCAGGCCGCGAGCTGTACAGCCTGTACGGCTCGCAAAGTGCCACGCAAGTCGGCAGCTCGAACGCGATGGTGCTGGCCGATCCGGCAATCGATCAACTGATTGACGGGCTGGTCCAGGCCAACAGCCGCGAAGCCATGGTGCATTACGCCCGCGCCCTCGACCGGGTGCTGCAATGGGGTTACTACATGATTCCCAACTACTACTCCAAAGGCACGCCGACGGTGTATCAGAACCGCTTCGGCATGCCCGCCGTGCAACCTTCGTATGACGAAGGCCTCAACACCTGGTGGGAAGTCTCGGCCAGGCCGCTGACGACTCAGCAGATGAGCGCTCAGCTTGCGGGAGGCCAGTGACATGCTGCGTTATCTGAGTCGCCGATTACTGCTGATCATCCCCACGCTGTTGTGCATTCTGGTGGTGAATTTTCTTATCGTGCAGGCCGCGCCCGGCGGGCCGGTGGAACAGGCCATCGCCCGCCTGCAAGGCTTTGGCGGGCACAGCATGGGCGGTGGCGGCGAAGTCGCGGCGGTCGGCGGTGCCGGGCGCAGCAGCCGTGGGCTGGACCCGGCGCTGATCGAGGAAATCAAACACCATTACGGCTTCGACAAACCGCTGCACGAACGCCTGTGGCTGCTGCTGAGAAACTACGCACGACTGGATCTGGGCAACAGTTTCTTTCGCGGCGCCAAGGTCACCGACCTGATCGTGCAGAAGCTGCCAGTGTCGCTGTCGCTGGGTTTGTGGGCGACGCTGATCACCTACCTGATTTCAATCCCGCTGGGCATTCGCAAGGCAATCAGGAACGGCAGCGCCTTCGATGTCTGGAGCAGCACCGCGATCATCGTTGGCTATGCCATGCCGGCGTTCCTATTCGCCATTCTGTTGATCGTGGTGTTCGCCGGGGGCAGCTACGTCAACTGGTTTCCGGTGCAGGGGCTGGTGTCGGACAACTTCGACAGCCTCAGCACATTGGGCAAGGTCGGCGACTACCTCTGGCACCTCGTACTGCCAGTCACGGCGCTGGTGATCGGCGGCTTTGCCACGCTGACGATCCTGACCAAGAACAGCTTTCTCAACGAGATCAGCCGGCAGTACGTGACCACCGCACGAGCCAAGGGCCTGACCGAGCGGCGCGTGCTCTACGGCCACGTGTTTCGCAACGCAATGTTGTTGGTGGTTGCGGGTGTGCCGTCGGCGCTGATCGAAGTGTTTTTCGCCGGCTCCCTGCTGATTGAAACCATCTTCAACCTCGATGGCCTCGGGCGCATGAGCTACGAAGCGGCGGTGTCGCGCGACTATCCGGTGGTGTTCGGCGCGCTGTTTCTGTTCACCCTGTTCGGCCTGCTGATCAAGCTGATCGGCGACCTCTGCTACACCCTGCTCGACCCGCGCATCGATTTCTCGGCGAGGACTGCCTGATGTTCACACTGTCGCCTCTGGGCCAGCGCCGCGTCGCGCAATTCAAGGCCAACCGCCGTGGGCGCTGGTCACTGTGGCTGTTCATCGGCCTGTGCCTGATCTGCCTCGGTGGCGAGCTGATCGCCAACGACAAGCCGCTGGTGATCCGCTACCACGACGCCTTTTACTTTCCGATCCTCAGCGATTACCTGGAAACCGATTTCGGCGGCGAGCTGCCGTTTCAACCGGATTACGCCAGCAGTTATGTGCACAAACTGATCGAGGATCAGGGCGGCTGGATGCTGTTTCCGCCGATCCCGTTCAGCTACGACACGGTCAACTACGACCTCACCGAACCGGCGCCCAGCCCGCCGTCATCGAGCAATTGGCTGGGCACCGATGATCAGGCCCGCGATGTTCTGGCGCGGGTGATTTTCGGCACGCGGATCTCAATTCTGTTCGCGCTGATCCTCACCGCCATCAGCGCGTTGATCGGCATTCTCGCCGGGGCCTTGCAGGGCTACTACGGCGGCTGGGTCGACTTGCTCGGGCAGCGCGTCCTGGAAATCTGGTCGGGGCTGCCGGTGCTGTACCTGCTGATCATCCTGTCCGGCTTCGTCTCGCCGAGTTTCTGGTGGCTGCTGGGGATCATGGCGCTGTTTTCCTGGCTGGCGCTGGTCGACGTGGTGCGCGCCGAGTTCCTCCGTGGACGCAATCTCGAATACGTGAAAGCCGCGCGAGCGCTGGGCCTGACCGACAGCGAACTGATGCGCCGGCACATTCTGCCCAACGCCATGACTTCCACCCTCACCTACCTGCCGTTCATTCTCACCGGCGCCATCGCCACTTTGACCGCGCTGGATTTTCTCGGCTTCGGCATGCCCGCCGGCACCGCATCGCTGGGTGAACTGATCGGCCAGGCCAAACGCAATCTGCAAGCGCCGTGGCTGGGGCTGACGGCGTTTTTTGCCTTGGCGCTGATCCTGTCTTTGTTGGTTTTCATCGGTGAAGCGTGCCGAGATGCCTTTGATCCGAGGAGCTGACATGCAAGACCATTTAATCGAGATCCGCGACCTGCGCGTCGCCTTCGCAGGGCAAGAAGTGGTGCACGGTGTGAACCTCGATATACGCCGTGGCGAGTGTCTGGCGCTGGTCGGCGAGTCCGGCTCGGGCAAGTCGGTGACGGCGCATTCGATTCTGCGTCTGCTGCCGGGCCAGAGCGTCACCAGCAGCGGCGCGATTCGCTACAACGGCGTGGATTTGCTGCACGCCAGCGAACAGCAGATGCGTGGTCTGCGCGGCAATCGCATTGCGATGATTTTCCAGGAGCCAATGACCTCGCTGAACCCGTTGCACACGGTGGAAAAACAGATCAGCGAAGTGCTGGAAATCCACAAGGGCCTCAAGGGCCGCGCCGCTCGCGCGCGGACCCTGGAGTTGCTGGAGCTGGTCGGTATTCGCCAGCCGTTGCAGCGACTCAAAGCCTATCCGCATCAACTCTCTGGCGGGCAGCGGCAACGGGTGATGATCGCCATGGCGCTGGCCAACGAGCCGGAACTGTTGATTGCCGATGAGCCGACCACGGCGCTGGACGTAACCGTACAGCAGAAGATTCTTGAGCTGCTGATCGAGTTGCAGCAGCGCCTCGGCATGTCGCTGTTGCTGATCAGCCATGACCTCAATCTGGTGCGCCGGATCGCTCAACGTGTGTGCGTAATGCGTCAAGGCGAGATCGTTGAACAGGCCGATTGCGAGACGCTGTTCCAGGCGCCGCAACATCCTTACAGCCGCTTATTGATCGAGGCTGAACCGAGCGGCGCGCCAGTGCCCAGTGAGTACGAGCACAACCTGCTGGAAGTCGATGATTTGAAGGTGTGGTTTCCCCTGCCGAAAAAACTCTTCAGCCGCCAGCAGGATTACATCAAAGCGGTGGACGGGGTCAGTTTCACCCTGCAACGCGGCAAGACGTTGGGCATCGTCGGCGAGTCGGGTTCGGGCAAGTCGACGCTGGGTCAGGCGATCCTGCGACTGGTCGAATCAGAGGGCAATATCCGTTTTGGCAACAAGCAGTTGAGCCTGCTCAATCAGCGTCTGATGCGCCCGTTGCGCCGGCAGATTCAGGTGGTGTTTCAGGACCCGTTCGGCAGCCTCAGCCCGCGCATGTCAGTGCAGCAGATCATCGCCGAAGGCTTGCTGACCCACGGCATCGGCAGCGAGGCCGAGCGCGAGGCAGCAGTGATTCGCGTGCTCAAGGAAGTCGGCCTCGATCCGCAAAGCCGCCATCGTTACCCCCACGAGTTTTCCGGCGGCCAGCGCCAGCGCATCTCCATCGCCCGCGCACTGGTGCTGGAACCGGCGCTGATCCTGCTCGACGAACCGACGTCGGCGCTGGATCGCACGGTGCAGAAGCAGGTGGTGGAGTTGTTGCGCCAGTTGCAGATCAGGCATGGGCTGACCTATCTGTTCATCAGCCATGATCTGGCGGTGGTGCATGCGCTGGCGCATGACTTGATGGTGATCAAGGACGGCAAGGTGGTTGAACAAGGCTCGTCGCGGGAGATTTTCGCTGCGCCGAAACATCCGTACACCCAGG
>NZ_WBRZ01000324.1:0-5623 GCF_008923895.1 Pseudomonas sp. GXM4 | reverse complement strand
ACTACCCAAGCACTGGTCGCACTAGCCCGCAAGCTTGCACGGGTGGTATTTGCTCTGTTGAAAAACCAGAGCGAATACTCACCCAAAGGCGTTTAGGGGCTAGGCATGAACCATAGAATCTCCCACAATTTTTATCCAGTGCGGATCAAAGGCTGGTGCTGAATCGACGGACGCCGTTTTCCACCGCCGGGATCTGTGCCGCAGTGCTCCCCGAAGCCTGGAACAGCACCAGGTGATCCGCCGCTACGCGAATCCCGACCTGGGCGCCAACCAGATGATCGGCATGGCTCGGAAAGATCGATTCCAGTTGTGCACCGGTCGGCAGTTGCAGGCGATACAAGGTCGCCGCGCCGAGGAATGTCTTGCCGACAATCTGCGCCTGCAATGCGCTGTCCGGTGCATAAACAATGTCATCCGGACGCAACAGCACATCCACCGCACCGCCAATCGGCCAGGTGTAGGCGCGATTGCCGCGCAGTTCACCCAGCTCGGTCTGCACCGATTCCGGGGTGACGAGCTGACCGCGAATGAAGTAACCCTGACCGATGAAACTGGCGACATACGGCGTCGCCGGTTCGTGGTAGAGGTTGTAGGGCGTGTCCCACTGTTCCAGCCGACCTTCCTTGAACACGCCAACGTGATCGCTGACGGCGAAGGCTTCTTCCTGATCGTGGGTGACCAGAATCGCACTGGTACCACGGGCCTTGAGGATGTCGCGTACCTCATGGCTGAGCTTGCGGCGCAACTCGCCATCGAGGTTGGAGAACGGCTCGTCGAGCAGCAACAGCTGCGGTTCCGGCGCCAGGGCGCGGGCGAGGGCGACACGCTGTTGCTGACCGCCGGACAGCTCGTGCGGAAAGCGCTTGCCGAGGTTTTTCAGATTGACCAGTTCCAGCAATTCTTCGACCACGCGCGCCTTGTTCGGGTGCTTGCGAATGCCGAAAGCGATGTTGTCGGCCACGCTCAGGTGCGGGAACAGCGCGTAGTCCTGAAACACCATGCCGATCCGGCGTTTCTCTGGCGCCAGGGTGAAACCGGCACTGGACAGGGTTTCGCCACCGAGGGTGATTTCGCCTTCATGCACCGGTTCGAAACCGGCGATGGCGCGCAGGGTGGTGGTCTTGCCGCAGCCGGACGAGCCGAGCAGGCAGCCGATGTCGCCGGCGTTGAGGTGCAGATTGAGGTTCTGCACCACGCGTTGATCTTGGTAGCCGCAAGCGAGGTTGCGCAGGTTCAGCAGTAATTCATGGCTCATGCGTGGTGATATGCCGGTTCGACGAGGAACTCGAGCAGGGCCTTCTGTGCGTGGAGACGGTTTTCTGCCTGATCCCAGGCGACGGAGCGCGGGTCATCGAGCAGGTCGAGACTGATTTCTTCGCCACGGTGCGCCGGCAGGCAGTGCATGAACAGCACGTCCTCGGCAGCGAGGTCGAGCAGGGCACGGTTGACCTGGAACGGCGCGAACAGCTTGAGGCGCTTGGCAGTTTCCTCTTCCTGGCCCATCGAAGTCCAGACGTCGGTGCTGACCAGATGCGCGCCACGCACGGCGTCTTGCGGATCGCGGACGATGGTCACGCGATCACCAGCCTGGGCGACGAATTCCGGGTTCGGCTCGTAGCCTTCCGGGCAGGCAACGCGCAACTGGAAGTCGAACTGGATCGCCGCTTCTATATAGCTGTTGCACATGTTGTTGCCGTCACCGATCCAGGCCACGGTCTTGCCCTGGATCGAGCCACGGTGCTCAAGGAAGGTCTGCATGTCGGCGAGCAACTGGCACGGGTGCAGATCATCGGACAGGCCGTTGATCACCGGCACCCGCGAGTTGGCGGCGAATTCGGTGAGGGTGCTGTGGGCGAAGGTGCGGATCATCACCGCATCGAGCATGCTCGACATGACAATGGCGCAATCGCTGATCGGCTCGCCACGGCCCAGTTGGGTATCGCGCGGGGACAGGAAGATTGCCTGGCCGCCGAGCTGGATCATGCCGGCCTCGAAGGAGATCCGGGTGCGGGTCGAGGATTTTTCGAAGATCATCCCCAGCACGCGGTTTTTCAGAGGCTCGAACAGTACGCCGCGGTTACGCAGGTCCTTGAGCTCAACGCCTCGACGGATCACGCTGACCAGCTCTTCGGGCGTGCAATCCATCAGGGAGAGAAAGTGCCTTGCGCTCATCATTGACTACCTTTTTGCTACAGACCGCAGATGCTCAAAGCCTTGTTTAACGGAACAACGGGCGAGACCTGCGGCGTAAGCCGCACGGGGCGACGAAATAGGGGGAGGCGCGATATTGACACTAAATGTCGCGTTTTTCCAATAGGGTACTTTTGTCAGCGGGATTCGGAGCGCGGACCGGGCATTTCGATCACGCATGTGAAGCCGGATTCAGTACAGCGGTGAGCCTCTTTGTACACTGGCGCCGCCGGGCTTGGCAATGCGCCGCGACGGCAACGCAGCAGTCCTGGTCGGTTTACGAACGCGGCGCCACCGATTCGCTTGGTCGGATGTTCAGACTGAAACATTTGCTAAAGCAAAGTGCTGGGTTATAAATGAGTTTCGAGCGACGCAGGAAGCCTCCGCATGGAATCGAAAGAACAACTGTTAATGGAACTGCTGGGCCACACGGCTCGCTCCCTGACCCATCTCACCGCGTCCGTCACCTCGATGTCTTTCGAGTTGCTGCGCAGTGACGACGAAGTGGTCAAATCCGCCGGTCGGCACATGATCGATCGCATGGCCACCATCAGCGCCGGGCTCGATGAGCACTGGCGGTTGATCGGCGAGCTCACCGGCGTCCACGTCGCCCATGAGCAGATAGAAACCATCCAGGAGATCCAGCTGGCGGCACCGCCGCAGTTGCCGCCGAACTGATCGCGGCGATTTATCGGCTGTCCTGATAACCGTCGATTCACAAGACGAACGTCGCTGGCGCCGTCTCTGCGCACGGGCCATAGTTTTGTTCCCGCGGGCGTGATTGCCTGCTCCCGAACAAGACAGAGACTGGCCATGACCAAGACTCTTCACCACCGTGCATGCCACCTGTGCGAAGCCATTTGCGGCCTGACCATCGAAACCACGGAAACCGATGGCAACGTCGCGATCACCTCCATCAAGGGTGATGCCCTCGACACCTTCAGCCGCGGCCATATCTGCCCGAAAGCCGTGGCCCTGCAAGATATTCAGAACGATCCCGATCGCCTGCGTCAGCCGATGCGCCGCGTCGGCAGCGAATGGCTGCCGATCGAATGGGACGAGGCGTTTGCGCTGGTGGCCGAGAAACTCGCGGCGATTCAGGAACATCACGGGCAGAACGCCGTTGCGGTGTATCAGGGCAATCCGAGCGTGCACAACTACGGCCTGATGACCCACAGCAATTACTTCCTGGGGTTGCTGAAAACGCGTAATCGCTACTCGGCCACTTCAGTCGATCAACTGCCGCACCACCTCAGCAGCTATCTGATGTACGGCCACGGCTTGCTGTTACCGATTCCGGACATCGATCACACCGACTTCATGCTGATCCTCGGCGGCAATCCGCTGGCGTCCAACGGCAGCATCATGACCGTGCCGGACGTCGAGAAGCGCCTGAAGGCGATTCAGGCGCGCGGCGGCAAAGTGGTGGTAGTCGATCCGCGCCGCAGCGAAACCGCAGCGATGGCCGATCAGCACGTGTTCGTCCGCCCGGGCGGCGATGCGGCGTTGCTGTTCGGCATGCTCAATACGCTGTTCAGCGAAGGCCTGACCCGCGACAGCCATTTGCCGGTCGATGGCCTCGACGAAGTGCGAAACGCCGTGGCTGAATTCAGCGCCGAAGCGATGAGCCCGCTCTGCGCGGTGCCTGCCGAACAGATCCGCCAACTGGCGCGCGACTTCGCTGCCGCACCGAGTGCCGTCTGCTATGGACGCATGGGCGTTTCGACCCAGGCCTTCGGCACTCTCTGTCATTGGGTGGTGCAGTTGATCAATCTGGTCACCGGCAATCTCGACCGCGTTGGCGGTGCACTGTGCACCGAACCCGCTGTGGATCTGGTGGCGTCGACCTCGGGCGGGCATTTCAACAAATGGCAGAGCCGGGTTTCCGGTCGTCCGGAATACGGCGGCGAGTTGCCGGTCTCGGCACTGGCCGAAGAGATGCTCACGGAGGGCGAGGGGCAGATCCGCGCGCTGATCACCGTGGCCGGCAACCCGGTGTTGTCGACACCCAACGGCCGGCAGTTGGAGCAGGCGCTGGACGGCCTCGACTTCATGCTCAGCATCGACCTGTACATCAACGAAACCACGCGCTATGCCGATCTGATCCTGCCGTCGACCTCGGCGCTGGAAAACGACCACTACGACACCACTTTCAACCTGTTCGCGGTGCGTAACGTGACCCGCTTCAATCGCGCCATCCTCGCCAAGCCCGAGGGTGCGCTGCACGACTGGGAGATCTTCGTCGGCTTGGCCAAGGCCTTCGCCGAGAAAACCGGTAAAGAACTGAAACCGACGATGCCGCCGGCGAAGATGATCGACATGGGCCTGCGCATGGGCCGCTACGGCGATGCGTCCGAGCACAAGCTGTCGCTGGCGACGCTGTTCGATCATCCGCACGGTATTGATCTGGGGGCGCTGAAGCCGAATCTGGCGTCACGTCTGAAAACGCCGAATCAGCGTATCCAGGCTGCACCGCCGGAAATTCTCGCCGACCTCGCACGCTTTGCCGCGTTGCAGGCGCCGGCAGCCGATGAATTGTTGATGATCGGTCGCCGCCATGTACGCAGCAACAATTCGTGGATGCACAATTTTCATCGGCTGGTGAAAGGCAAGCCACGGCATCAGTTGCTGATGCACCCGGATGACCTGGCCAGCCGTGGTCTGGCCGACGGGCAACGGGTTCGGGTGAGTTCGCGGGTCGGACAGATCGAGGTAGAAGTGCTCGCCAGTCTCGACATGATGAAAGGCGTGGTCAGCCTGCCGCACGGCTGGGGCCATGCGCGCCCGGGCGTGCAGATGGCGATCGCCAGCGGCCAGCCGGGATCGAGCGCCAACGACCTGACCGACGAGTGCCAGCTCGACGAACTGTCGGGCAACGCGGCGTTGAACGGTGTGCCGGTGACGGTGGCGGCGGCTTGAGCGGGTCTGTCGGGGAGACCGAGCATGGCGCTCGGGATTCCGTTACAATGCGCCACCGTGCCGACCCCTGAGTCGGAAAGTTCAGCCGAGGTGCTCCATGGATATCATCGAAACGATTAAAGAGCAGATTGCCAACAACACCATTCTGCTTTACATGAAAGGCTCGCCGAATGCCCCGCAGTGCGGCTTCTCCGCGAAAGCTGCGCAAGCCGTGATGGCCTGTGGTGAAAAGTTCGCGTACGTGGACATCCTGCAGAACCCGGAAATCCGCGCCAACCTGCCAAAGTACGCCAACTGGCCGACTTTCCCGCAACTGTGGGTCGGCGGTGAGCTGGTCGGCGGCAGCGACATCATGACCGAGATGGCTGCAGACGGTTCGCTGCAAAGCACCATCAAGGCTGCTGTGGAAGCGGCAGCGGCGAACAAGTCCGAAGCCTGATTCTACTTTCATATAGTTTCGCTCGACGACGCGTCTCCTGTAGGGGCTGTCGAGTGAAACGAGGCTGCGATCTTT
>NZ_WBRZ01000323.1:0-5667 GCF_008923895.1 Pseudomonas sp. GXM4 | reverse complement strand
CCTTGAGGCATTCCCACGCGGAGCGTGGGAACGATCATATCGCGCGATCAGTCGATGCCGACAAAGCCTCCGGTCTGGTGCGCCCACAACCGCGCATACAGGCCACGATGCGCGAGCAGTTCGGCGTGGGTGCCGCTCTCGGCGATCTTGCCGTTTTCCAGCACCACCAGACGGTCCATGCGCGCGATGGTCGAGAGACGGTGGGCGATGGCGATCACGGTTTTGCCCTGCATCAAGGTCTCGAGGCTTTCCTGAATCGCCGCTTCGACTTCCGAATCCAGTGCCGAGGTGGCTTCGTCCATGATCAGGATCGGCGCGTCCTTGAGCAGTACCCGCGCAATCGCGATGCGCTGGCGCTGACCACCCGAGAGTTTCACCCCGCGCTCGCCGACATGCGCGTCGAAACCGCTGCGGCCTTCAGCGTCGGACAGCAGTGGAATGAACTCATCGGCGCGAGCCTTGTGCACCGCCTCCCACAGTTCGGCGTCGGTGGCGTCGGGTTTGCCGTAGAGCAAGTTGTCGCGGATCGAGCGGTGCAACAGCGAGGTGTCCTGAGTGATCATGCCGATCCGTGCGCGCAGGCTTTCCTGGCCGACTTCGGCGATGTTCTGCCCGTCGATCAGGATGCGCCCGCCCTCGACGTCGTACAGGCGCAGCAACAGGTTGACCAAGGTTGATTTGCCGGCGCCGGATGGGCCGATCAAGCCGATTTTCTCCCCCGGTTTTATCGTCAGATTGAGGTCGCCGATGATGCCTCTCTTCTTGCCGTAGTGAAAATCCACGTGCTCGAAGCGCACCTCGCCCGAGGCCACGGCCAGCGGTTTGGCCTGCTCGCGGTCGGTGACGCTGACCGGTTGAGAGATGGTGCGCAGACCGTCCTGGACCATGCCGATGTTTTCGAAAATGCCGGTGACTACCCACATGATCCAGCCGGACATGTTGACGATACGAATCACCAGGCCGGTGGCCAGGGCAATCGCGCCGACGGTGATCAGCGACTGCGTCCACAGCCACAACGCCAGCGCCGTGGTGCCGACGATCAGCAGGCCGTTCATGGTAGTGATCGCCACGTCCATGCTGGTCACCACGCGACCGGCCATTTGCGCTTTGACGGTCTGTTCTTCGATGGCTTCCTTGGCGTAGTGCTGTTCGAAGTTGGTGTGAGCGAACAGTTTCAGCGTGGCGATGTTGGTGTAGCCATCGACGATGCGCCCCATCAGTTTCGAGCGCGCGTCAGAGGCTTCCACGGAGCGCTCCTTCACCCGTGGCACGAAGTAATACAGCGCGCCGATGTAAGCGACGATCCAGGTCAGCAAAGGGATCATCAGGCGCCAGTCGGCCTCGGCGAACAGCACCAGCGAGCTGATCGCATAGATCACCACGTGCCACAGCGCGTCGACCGCTTGCACGGCAGAATCGCGCAGCGAGTTGCCGGTCTGCATGATGCGCTGGGCGATGCGCCCGGCGAAGTCGTTCTGGAAGAAATTCAGGCTCTGCTTGAGCACGTAACTGTGGTTCTGCCAGCGGATCATGCTGGTCATGCCGGGGCTCAGGGTCTGATGCACCAGCAGGTCGTGCAGGGCAAAGAAGATCGGTCGCAGCACCAGAGCGACCACCAGCATCCAGGTCAATTCGAGGGCGTGGTCGCTGAAGAAATTCGGGTTGGGCGTGCCTTGCGCCAGATCGATGATGCGGCTCAGGTAGCTGAACAACGCTACTTCGATCAACGAGGCAAACAGGCCGATGACGAGCAGGGCAGCGAAACTTGGCCAGACCTGCTTCAGGTAATAGACGTAGAAGGGCCAGACGCGGTCCGGCGGGGACGCCGTCGGGGCGTCGCGGAAGATATCGATCAGTTGTTCGAAACGGCGATAGAGCATCAGATAACCGCCCGGAATCCGGGCTCTCCTTTTATCAGTGCGAGCGGCGCAGGCTCAGCCCCACGCCGCTCGATATGCCCGGCGAAACTCAGTCGATGCGCTTGGCTGACTTGATGATCACAGGGTCGACAGGCACGTTCTGCATGCCTTGTTTGGTGGTGGTCTGAGAGTTGACGATGATGTCCACGACATCCATGCCCTTGACCACTTTGGCGAACACCGCGTAACCGGCGTCACGGCCCGGATCGAGGAATGCGTTGTCGGCAACGTTGATGAAGAACTGGCTGGTCGCCGAATCAGGGTTGGAAGTACGCGCCATCGACAGGGTGCCACGAACGTTGTGCAGGCCATTGCTGGCCTCGTTCTTGATCGGCGCCTTGGTTTCTTTCTGTTGCATCTGCTGGGTGAAGCCGCCGCCCTGAGCCATGAAGCCCGGGATCACACGGTGGAAAATGGTGTTGTTGTAGAAGCCGCTGTCGACGTATTCAAGGAAGTTCTTCGTGCTGATCGGCGCCTTGACCGGGTCCAGTTCGATTTCGATCTGGCCGTTGGTGGTGTCCAGCAGCACGTGGGGCGCCTTGGCCGGGGTAGCAGCCATCAGGTTGGCGGCAAACAGTACGGAGCCGGCGGCGAGGGCGAGTTTTTTCAGCATGGGTCAGTGATCCTGAGAGTGAAGGTCGGCTGTGGCGAGAAAATCCAGCAGCGTGTGATTGAAGCGTTCGGGTTGATCGAGCGGGGTGGCATGGCGCGAGTCGTCAATGACCACCAGCCGCGCATCCGGCAGCAGTTTTACATAGGTTTCCTTTAACGCCACCGGTGTGTAGTCACGGTCGGCGCTGATGACGAGCGTTGGACAGGACACCCTGGAAAGTCGTTCCTGAACGCCCCAGCCCACGATCGCATCGAAGCTGGCGAGATAAGCACGTTTGTCGTTTTTTGCCCAGCGTTCGGCCATTTTCCGTCGCAGATCGGCCTGTTCCGGCTTGGGGAAAAGTTTGCTGCCGAGGGCTTTGCCGATGGTTTCCAGGCTGAGCAGGCGCATCAGGCTCCAGCGTTTGAACCACTGCCAATAATCATCGCGGCTGCGCAATTTGACCTGTGGTGCGCTGTTGACGATGGTCAGGCTCTTGAGTGCTTGCGGCTGATCGACGGCCAGCTGAAAGCCGATCATTGCGCCCATCGACAGCCCGACGTAGTGCACCGGGCCGAGGCGCAGGTGTTCAATCAAGGCCAGCAGGTCGGCGCTGAACCCGGCGATGCTGTAGCGCTCGCGGGGTTTGTCCGAGCGCCCGTGGCCGCGAATGTCCGGGACGATCACCCGGTAGTGCGCGGCCAGCGCGGGGATCTGCATCTCCCAGTCCAGGGTGCTCGAGCCGAGCCCGTGAACCAGCAGCAACGGCGCACCGTGGCCATATTCCTCGTAGTGCAGGTTGCAACCTTCGTGCTCGAAATACGCCATCGGTGAACTCCGTGTCAGGCTTGTTCGGGGGCGGCGAACGGTGCGTCCAGCGGCAAGGTGTCGAAGGTGCGCAGCAGTTCGATGAGGATTTGCGTGGCCGGGCCCAGGGGTTTGTCCTTGTTCGAATACAGATAGAAACTCGAATTGCGGCTGCCGCCTCGATCCAACGGTAGCAGCTTGAGCGAACCATCCTTGAGTTCGCGGTCGATCATGTGCCGCGGTAGCCAGGCAAAGCCCAGGCCGCTGCTGACAAAGGTCGCGGCGGTGGCGAGGCTGCCGACGGTCCAGCGCTGTTCGGCGCCGAGCCAGCCGACATCGCGCGGCTGCTGGCGGCCGGAATCGCGGATAACCACTTGCATCTGGGTTTCCAGATCCTGAAAGCTCAGTTCGCGGTTGAGCCGATGCAGCGGGTGGTCAGGGTGGGCGACGGCAACGAATTCGACATCACTCAATTCCGCACCGAGGTAACCGGGAATGCTCAGGCCGGTGATCGCCAGATCCGCCACGCCTTCGAGCAGCACTTCTTCGACCCCCGACAACACTTCCTCGCGCAGACGCACGCGGCAGCCGCGACTCTGCGGCATGAACGCGGTCAGGGCGCGGACGATCCGCGCGCTCGGGTAGGCCGCATCGACCACCAGCCGCACTTCCGCTTCCCAGCCTTGCTCCATGTGATGGGCAAGGTCTTCGAGTTGGCTGGCCTGTTTGACCAATTGCCGCGAACGGCGCAGCAATACCCCGCCGGCCTCGGTGAGCACGGCTTTGCGCCCGTCGATGCGCAGCAACGGCACGCCGAGCTGATCCTGCATGCGGGCGACGGTGTAGCTCACCGACGATTGCGAGCGGTGCAGGGCCTCGGCGGCCTGGGCGAATCCGCCGTGGTCGACCACGGCCTGCAACGTTCGCCATTGATCAAGGGTCACGCGGGGCGCTTTCATCAATAGCTCCTCTTGTCCTAAGCTGGCCGTCCCTCATGGAGACTGCCGAATGAAAAAATTCTGTTGTGTGGTGCTGGCGCTGCTGCCGTTGACCGCGTTTGCCTATCCGATCGATGTGCAAAAGGATCTCAACGGCATGAAGATCGACTACGAGACGTACGACACGGACAATGACATCGGCTCGATCCGTGTGGCCAATTACGGTGATGTCGACGCGACCTGCCGTGCGGTGTTCAGCAACGGCCCGGAAGCACCGCGCACGCGCAGCATCGATGTGCCGGCCGGCAAGCATAAAAACGCCACGGCCAAGTTCACCCGCGAGATCATCAAGCTGCGCATCAAACTGACCTGCACCCCGAAATAGCACCGCGAACCCTTGTGGGAGCGAGCTTGCTCGCGAAAGCGGTATGTCATTCAACAATGATGTCGACTGATACGGCCAATTCGCGAGCAAGCTCCCTCCCACAGGGTATGTGTCAGCATCTAAACTAATTATTCGATGCTTTGCAGCAATTATTTGCGCTTTTTCATCGATTCGACTCTGTTTAACCTTCACTCCATCGACTTACAACATATTCGGATGGAGGCTACACACCATGTCCCGCGTTCTGATCATCGAAAGCAGTGCCCGCCAGCAAGACTCGGTTTCCCGTCAACTGACCCAGACCTTCATCGCTCAGTGGAAAGCCGCGCACCCTGCCGATCAGATCACCGTGCGTGACCTCGCCGCGAACCCGGTGCCGCATCTGGACGCCAACTTGCTCGGTGGCTGGATGAAGCCCGCCGAACAGCGCAACGACAGCGAACAGGCGTCCCTGGACCGCTCCAACCAATTGACTGATGAGCTGCTCGCCGCCGACGTGCTGGTGATGGCTGCACCGATGTACAACTTTGCGATCCCGAGCACGCTCAAGGCCTGGCTTGACCATGTGCTGCGCGCCGGGGTGACCTTCAAGTACACCGAAACCGGTCCGCAGGGGCTGCTCGGCGGCAAGCGCGCCTTTGTCCTGACTGCTCGCGGTGGTGTGTATGCCGGTGGCCCGGCGGATCACCAGGAACCGTACCTGCGCCAGGTGATGGGTTTCATCGGCATCAACGACGTGACCTTTATCCATGCAGAGGGCATGAACCTGGGCGGTGACTTCCAGGAGAAGGGCCTGAATCAGGCCAACGCCAAATTGTCTCAGGTCGCTTGATCGGTTAATCGCCAGATAATCGCTGGATGGTCTAGTGACCTGGCGCAACCCCTTCAAGGCTTTACGCGCATCGAACCTCCCTTTGCACTTTTGCTCCTGAGTGCTGTAGCCCGATTGAACGCTTTAGCGAGATCGGGCTTTTTTTTGTCTGCGATATTTCTGAACACTGCACATCCGAATTTCACATAAGTCCC
>NZ_WBRZ01000322.1:0-5731 GCF_008923895.1 Pseudomonas sp. GXM4 | reverse complement strand
GTCCAGTGACGCGGAGCGTCACGGGCTGCATTCCCACGCGGAGCGTGGGAACGATCAACACAGCTCCTACCGGGGATCAGGGTTCCAGGACGGTGACGGTGGCGGTTGTACCGGCGCGCAGGCGATGCTTGCCGGCAAAGTCACCATCAATGCCAATGCGCACCGGCACCCGTTGCGCCAGTTTCACCCAGGTGTAACTCGGGTTGATGTTCGCCAGCAGACGACTGCCCGGCGCGTTTTCGCGGTCGGCGATGGCGAAGGCGATGCTTTCTACCGTACCGCCGAAACGCTCACCGCTCATCAATTGAATGCGTACCCGATCACCCTCCTCGATTCGCGGCAACTTGGTTTCCTCGAAGTAACCACTGACATAGAACGAATCGCTGTCGACCAGCGCCAGCAGTGCGCCGCCGGCTTGTGCATAGTCACCCTGGCGGGTCAGCAGGTTGGTCACGTAACCGCTCACTGGCGATTCAACGCGGGTGCGCTGCAAGTCCAGTTCGGCTTGGGTCAGCGCGGCAATTGCCAGTTGCACATTGGCTTCGGCCAGCCCGAGGTTGGCCTGATTGCGCAACAGATCCGCCTGGGCAACCGCCACGTCGGTACTGGCCTTCTCCCATTCTTCACCGGAAATCGCGAAGCCCTGCTTCAGCGTGCGGCGGCGGCGCTCCTCGCTTTGACGTTGTTTGAGCAACGCTTCACTGGCGACGATTGCCGCTTGCGATTGCCCCAGCGACGCCTTGGACACTTCCACTGAACGCCGGGCATGCTCGACCGCCAGTTGATAGCGCGCCGGATCGATCTCCAGCAACAATTGGCCCTTGTCGACATGCTGGTTGTCCTGCACTGCCAGTTTGACGATTCGCCCCGAAACATCCGCCGACAGCGTCACCACATCCGCCCTCACCCGAGCATCCCGTGTCCACGGCGCGCGGGTGTAATACTCCCAGGCGAACCAGCCGAGGACGATCGCCAGGATCACCACTGCCACGGTCATCATTCGTGCAACTAGTGCTTTCAAGACATCAGGCTCCCATCAACAGAATCAGCGTGGCGCAGACACAGGCGTACAGCGCGCCTTCGAACAGTGCTTCATGCCACACCAGGCGCAGCACGCCGAGGCGCCGCAGACACCAGTCCAGCAACATGAAAATCGGAATCGCCAGTAACAGTGCCTGGGCAATCGGCGGCAGATAAACCCCGCCAATTTCGAAATCAATGGGCAAGTTGCGGTTCTCCTTCCAGGCCTTGAGGTTGCAAATAATCGCCGTGCCGCTCGAGGAATGACACCACAATCAGCAGCGCCACACGCATGCGAAACACCGACCAAAGATGTTCATGACTGGTGGCGTGCAGCTCGTCCAGCTCATCTCCGAGTTGGTGCAACGTGGCCAGCAGCGCCGCAAGCTGGACATCGTCGCGACCGGCAACCAAACGACCGGTCTTGCGCAACGCCGACGCCAGGCGTTGGCCGAACGCATCGGTAAGTAGCGCGTTGTTCTGCGCCTGCTGCCGCAGCTGATGCATGGCCACGCCCAAGGCCACGCATGCCAGGCTGATTTCATACAAGCGCTGCATGGCACGATCGTTCGCCGCTGGCAGCAGGCCGAGCATGCTGGTCAGGCGATCGGTCATCCGACTCTCGAAAGCGAATTGTTGTTCATCGGTGGCCGGCATTTTGCTCAGTTGGCACACCTGCTCCCGCGCTTCGCCGTACAGGCGGCGGATGCGCAAGGCCGGGCGGAACGGGAAGATCAGCGCATAAACGATCAGGGCCAGCATCGCTGCGCTGACGTAGGCGCCGGCGAATTCGAACCATTGAATCGCCGTATTCTGCCCAGTGCCGGTATTTTGCGGTCCGAGCATGAGGAAACTGGAGAGGCCAAGGCCCATGCCGATACCGGCGGTGGCCGGACTGGAAATTCCCACGGCAATTGCATATAGCAGCGGCGCCAGCAGCAAGGCCAGCAGCTCGAAATCACTGATCGCCGGGACCAGCATGAATTGATAGAACGCCGATACCAGCAGTGCCAGACCCAAGCCACGGGCGTAGCTTTGCGCAGCCATCAGCGGACGCGGAAAAGTCGCCATCAGCGAGCAGAGAATCCCCACCAGAATCATCCCGCCGCGCGCGCCATCCCACGCCGTTTCGATCCAGATCAACCCGCTGACCAACAGCGCGGTGAAGGCACGGATCGCATTCATCGAGGCCAGGGTGAAATCCAGATGCAACGGACTGCTCTGGCCGCGATAAAGGCAACTGGCCGGGCGCCCTTCCTGAATCGCGTCGCTCAGTTCGAGGATCTGCTCAAGTTGCTGCAACAGGCGCGCCTGCTCCCAACGCAGCGCCCAAGCCAATGAACGCAGGGTCGCGCTCATGTTCTCGGTCTGCTGCTCGGCCTTGTACGCCAACGCTTCGAACTGTTGCTGCAAGGTGACGAAACGCTGCCGATCGGCGCCAGACAGCGCGCGGCCCTGTTGCGCCAACTGCTCAAGCAACGCCAGTTCCTCGGCACGCAGCTGCTGGACCTCCAGCGGCAGATCGCCCTCCCAGCGTTCGATGAGCAATTCGCGCTGATGACGCAGCGCGGTCAGTCGCGAGGTCAGCAGCATCAGTTGGTTGCCGAGCAGCAATACCAGGTTGTCGGCACTGCGCAAACGGGGGGCATCGAAATACAAATGACGTCGTAAACCTTCCAGTGCGCTGATCTCGCCGAGCAGCTGCATTTGCCTACGCTGGAAATCGGCTTCGCTTTCTTCCGTACGAAGCACCTCGGCAGCGTGGCTGGCGGCCAGTTTGATCACCTGATCGATTTTGGCGAAATAGCCCTTGGTGACGGCCTCAGGCCGGGCCGTCAGCAAACTGACCACACAGACACAGGCGACCGCCAACAAAGTTTCGGTGACGCGGGTGACCGCCAGCAGAAAGGTGCCGTCCTGATCCGGAATCGCCAGTAAAGCTACGACCACAGCGGTGTAACCACTGAGCACGAACGCCTGGGAGCTGGTGTAACGCAACAAGGTGCCGCCCGCCGTGCACAGCGCCAGCCACAACGCCAATGTCGTGATGAACGGCAGCGGCGCCTGAGGGAAAATCGCCATGATCAGCACCGCCACCGCCGCGCCCACGGTGGTGCCGATTACCTGGCCGAAACTGCGCGCCAGTGCCATCCCTGCCAGTGGCTGGCTGACGATCACCACGGCCATGATCGACCACTTCGGCTGTTCGAGATCAAAAATGAACGCCAGATAAAGGGTCAACAGCCCGGCGGCGATGGTCCGCAGGGCAAACAGCAAGACAGCCTGACCGGGATGGATCAAAGCCTTGAAATAGGTGTACAGCGCAGACATGGGCACTCTCTTTAAAACGACTTCTGCAAGCGTAGACATTGCAGCAAAAGCCTGACGGATTTCACAGTCGACACGTGTTGTAGGACGATTCGCTGGCAACGGTTTGACTCACGCGCCAAGCTGAACGAAGCTTGCCGCTCTGCTCAAGTTCGAAGCTTTCGGAAACCCGCATGACTCAGTCCCGCCGCAACCTGCTGATCGGCTTAGGCCTCGTACTGATCCTCGGCGTCGTCTGGCTGTCCTGGCGCAGCAGCACTCCGACCATCCCCGATGCTATCAAACATGGCTACAGCGAAGCGCTGAACGCCGCGCGCACCGGTGAACCCGGAGCGGCGCGCCAGTTGTACCAGCAATTGGGCCGCCCGGACATCTCGGTCAAGCGCCGGGTCTGGCTGCATGGCGAACTGCCCAATTACCCCAGTCCGCAGGCGTTGAAGCTGGCGGACATCGACTTGCATCACGAAGCGCCGCAAGTGCGCGTCGCAGCGATCAAAAGCATCGTCGGTCTGGTGCCCGGCGGGCAGCGCAGTCTGCTGCTAGGACCGTTGCTTGATGATGAAGAACAAACTGTCCGTTTCGCCGCGATCAACGCCCTGCTCGGCCTGGCCCCGGACGAGCTCGGCCTGTATTTCGCACCGCTACAGCAGGCCATCGACGGCTGGCAACAGACCTTGGAAAGCCAGCCGGAAAGCGCCGCCAACTATGCGCAACTGGCCCGTCTCTATATTCACAACGCCGAATACAAACAGGCCCAACAGGCTTTGGACAATACCTTGCGCCTGGAACCGGGCAACCTGCCGGCGCTGGTCATGCAGATCGATGTGCTCGACCGCCAGGGCCAGAGCGATGCCGCTCGCCAGTTGCTCGCCCGCCAACTCAAGGCGCAGCCCGATTCGGCCTATCTGCAACATGCCCTCGGCCTGTGGCTGCTGCACCACGGCCAGCGCGAATATGCCCTGCTCGGCCTGTCCAAAGCGGTCGAGCTGGAACCGGACAACAAGGATTATCGCTACGACCTCGCCACCACTCTGCACAGCGCGGAAGAACTGGAAGCGGCGCAGAAACAACTGCAGGAAATCGTTCAGCGCCACCCCGCCGACCGCAAGGCGCGGGTGTTGTTGATCAACTATTGGAAGGAAAGCGGCCAATTGCAGAATGTGCAGATTCTGCTGGCGCAACTGGAGCAGCTGAATCCGGACGACCCGGCCCTGCAACAGGGTCTTTAATCAAGGTAGAGCGGGTGCAATCAACCACCTGTCGAAAGAAAAAGCGGAACCGTGAACATGCCCTGAGGTCAAGTTATTCAGGCGGCTCACTTAAGCCAGTCGCCGGATTACCCTAGTCATAAGAGGGCGTTTTTTGACTACATCAAACGAGTTGATCAGTGCAAAGGCCGCCGTCGGCATTGTAGGTCTGGATGACATCCTTGCCGGTGGCCTGTCCCGCGGCCATGTGTTTTTGCTCGAGGGGGAACCCGGAACCGGCAAAACCACCGTGGCTTTGCATTTCCTCCGCGCCGGTGCGCTGGCCGGGGAACGTTGCTTGTACATCACTCTCTCGGAAACCGAGAAAGAACTGCGTCAAGGTGCGCTCTCCCACGGCTGGGAGCTGAACGAAAACATCAAAATCTTCGAGCTGACACCGCCGGAAAGCCTGCTCAATGCCGAACACCAGCAAAGCCTGCTGTATTCCTCGGACCTTGAACTGGGCGAGGCGACCAGGCAGATTTTCGAAGTGGTCGAACGCTTCAAACCGACCCGTGTAGTGCTCGACAGCCTTTCGGAGATCCGTCTGCTGGCGCAGAGCTCGTTGCGCTATCGTCGGCAGATTCTGGCGATCAAGCACTACTTCGTGCGCTACGACGCCACCGTCCTGCTGCTCGATGACCTGACCACCGAATCCCTCGACAAGACCGTGCACAGTGTAGCCCACGGCGTGATTCGCCTCGAAGAGCTGACGCCAAGCTACGGCGCCGAGCGTCGTCGGGTACGAGTGGTCAAGTATCGCGGGCAGAAATACCGTGGCGGTTTCCACGATTTCACCATCATGGGCGACGGCGTCCATGTTTTCCCACGCCTGGTAGCGGCGGAACATCGCGGCGACTACGCGCGGCTGCAGTTGTCCAGCGGCATCCCGCAAATGGACGCCCTGCTCGGCGGCGGCATCGAAACCGGCTCCAGCACGCTGATTCTCGGCCCGGCCGGTACCGGCAAATCAATGATTTCGATGATCTTCGCCGCCGCAGCGGTGGCCCGAGGCGAAAAAGCCGCGCTGTTCATTTTCGATGAAGAGCTGGGACTGCTGTTCGAACGCATGCGTCATCTCGGCATCGACCTCAAAGCCTTGCAGGCCACCGGTAATCTGCTTATCGAACAAGTAG
>NZ_WBRZ01000321.1:0-5738 GCF_008923895.1 Pseudomonas sp. GXM4 | reverse complement strand
CAGACCATAGTCTCGGTTTGCGAAAACCTGCTCAACACAAGGGCGGCGCTTGATTTACTGTTAGCGCCTGTCCAAGGGACCACGCCAACACCGACCAGCCGCCCACGTGGGAGCGAGCCTGCTCGCGAAAGCGTCAGTTCAGACAACCTGATGCTGAATGTGCCGACGTCTTCGCGAGCAGGCTCGCTCCCACAGGGTTCTCTGTGGCTGTCGAGCCGGGCGACTGCTCCCACGGATCAAAATAACCATAAAAAATCCGAGGTACTTCCCGTGGCCGTTGATATCGAAGATAGCCGCTCCGCGCGCTTTGCCCTGCGCTGTTCCAGTTTTGCCGAACGCTGGTTTCCCGATTCCTGGGTATTCGCCGCGTTGGCCGTGATCATCGTTGCGCTGGCCACTTTGGCCATGGGCGCCAAACCTACCGCTGCGGCGATGGCCTTCGGCGACGGCTTCTGGAGCCTGATCCCGTTCACCATGCAGATGGCCTTCGTGGTGATCGGCGGCTACGTCGTCGCCAGCTCTCCGCCCGCAGTCAAACTGATCGACAAACTGGCACGCATCCCGAAAAACGGCCGCTCCGCCGTGGCCTGGGTAGCGTTGATTTCGATGGTCGCATCGCTGCTCAATTGGGGTCTGTCGCTGGTATTCGGCGGGCTGCTGGTACGCGCCCTCGCCCGCCGCACCGATCTGAAAATGGATTACCGCGCGGCCGGTGCTGCGGCATACCTTGGCCTTGGCGCGGTGTGGGCGCTGGGCTTGTCATCGTCAGCCGCACAGTTGCAGGCCAACCCGGGCAGCCTGCCGCCGTCGATCCTGTCGATCACTGGCGTAATCCCGTTCACCGAAACCATTTTTCTCTGGCAATCCGGGGTCATGCTGCTGGCGCTGATCGTGATCTCGATCATCATCGCCTACGCCACCGCGCCCGGGCCGAATTCGGCACGCGACGCCAAGGCCTGCGGCATCGACCCGGCGTTCAACCTGCCGCCGCTGCAACCGCGCACGCGCCCCGGCGAATGGCTGGAACACAGCCCGTTGCTGATCATTGTGCTGGTGCTTCTGGCGGCGGGCTGGCTATTTCACGAGTTCTCGACCAAACCGGCGATCACTGCGATTTCCGGCCTGAACACCTACAACTTCCTGTTCATCATGCTCGGCGCGCTGTTGCACTGGCGCCCGCGCAGCTTCCTCGATGCGGTGGCCCGTGCGGTGCCGACCACCACTGGCGTGTTGATCCAGTTTCCGTTGTACGGCTCGATCGCCGCACTGATGACTACGGTCAAAGGCGCCGATGCGCAAACCCTCGCACATCACATCTCGACCTTCTTCGTCAGCATCGCCTCCCACGACACCTATGCGCTGCTGATGGGCGTCTATTCGGCGATTCTCGGTTTCTTCATCCCGTCCGGCGGCGGCAAATGGATCATCGAAGCGCCCTACGTGATGCAAGTCGCCAATGACCTGCAATACCACCTCGGCTGGGCAGTGCAGATCTACAACGCCGCCGAAGCCTTGCCGAACCTGATCAACCCGTTCTATATGCTGCCGCTGCTGGGCGTGCTCGGGTTGAAGGCGCGGGATCTGATCGGCTTCTCGTTCGTGCAACTGCTGGTGCACACGCCACTGGTGCTGCTGTTGTTGTGGGCGCTGGGGACGACATTGGCGTATACGCCGCCGGTGATGCCGTAGGTAGACTTTAATACGCCTGTCTGCGGACAGGCGTATTCAACCTTGAGCGGTCGGAAGGGACTTCAACAGTGCAGGCAACGCAACCTGAACGGTTTCCCAGACAACGTCCAGATTGATATCGAAATAACCGTGAGCAATTCGATTACGCATCCCACGCATGCTGCGCCACGGCACCTGCGCGTTTTCAACAGTGAACTCAGGGTAACGATCCATGATCTTGGTCGCTGCCTCTCCAATGATGATCAGGCTCATGATCACCGCTTGTTGCGTTCTCTTATTGTCAGCAAATTCATCTTTGTTCAGGCCCTCGACGAAGATAAGCGCATCTCTCGCGGCCTGACGAATATGTTCAAGATAATCATCTCGCCGGTTCTCGTTCATACGGGTCGCGCCTGATCAAGCACCTGCTGACGAAATTTCACTGGCAGGTCACCGGGCGTCAACACTTCGACTGCAACGCCCAGCAGGTCTTCAAGCTCAACCTGAAGTCCGCCGAGATCAAAAAGCGTTGTGCCGGGCAGCGGGTCAACCAGCAGATCGAGATCGCTACCGTCCAGATCCGTCCCCAGCAATGCTGAACCAAATACACGCGGGTTGGCCACACGAAAGCGTCCGATCACTTCGCGGACGGCGGACCTTTGCATGTCGAGAGCAGTAGAAGGCTTCATGACTCACCCTTGGAAAATTCGATGTCGCTGCAGTCTAGCAGTGCGGACGCGCACCAGGCAGCGTGCTTGTTGGCACAGCCGTAACAATATGTGCGCTGCTTGGGTCATACCGCATTCAGGCAAGAATCCACACTCAACCGCTTTTCTGTCAAACACCGCTGATCCACTATGAAGCGCCCCCAAATCGAGGGGAACCCACGCTGAAAAGGATCTGAGCATGTTCAAACTCGCAGGACTTACCCTCGTTGCACTGACGCTAAGCGCCGCCGCTCACGCCGATGTCGACGTGAAACTGGGCAGCACCGAGCGCGTCACCCGGCTCTTCGCCTACCCCAACAATTGCAGCGTGATCTGCTTTCGCAACTGGACGCTGGAGCAGACCGTTGCTCACTATCTGAGTCAGAGCGTCCAGCGCGATGGTTACGCCGATGCCAAGGTGCTGGTGAAGACCGACAACGATCAGCTCTACGCCGAGATCACCGGTGTGCCGGACGGCTATGACAAGCCGCTGTCAGCGTTGCTCGACGCCGGCGATCTGGCTTATGCCGGCGCCAGCAAGCTCAATGCCGATGGCAAATGGGCCTACAGCTGGTATCTGTTCCTGCCGTTGGGCATGGCCCTGGAGAATCGCAAGAGCGTCGAGTTGCTGCACTTCCCGCCTGACTACTCGCTGACCCAGGCGCAGGACTATCTGCGCTCGAACACCACCGATCGCTGGGCGACGTTGCTGACCGATAACGGCATCCCCGCCGGGCAGACGCCGGCCTATCAGACCATCATCGACATCGCGCCGATCGCCGCGCCGTCCAATGCCGGCGGGGATCTGGAGGACGTCTACGACTACTTCAAGGATTACCAGACCACGCTGGTCAAGCAGTTCAGCCAGACCGCCAGCGGCACGACGCTTCCGATGGTTGCGTTCGGGGCGCCGGTGCGCAACTGGATCAAGGAACAGTATGGGCCGACGGTGGGCGTATTGGGTCTGGCAAGCATCAGTCCAAGCGAAGGGGTGAATGTGCCGGTGCTCGGCTCGAATCATCCGAGCTATATCTGGTACGCCGCCGATCCGAAGAGCTATACCGGCGACGATGCCCAGGCCAAGGCTGACGCGGCGGGCCTTAAAGTCATGGGCCAGGATTTGAGCGCGGCTTGCTGGCAGGCCGGGATGGGCAGCAAGCCGGGCAGCGATGCGCAGGCCACGCTGAACAGTTGCACGCAAACATGGCAGGTGACGCAAAAGGTCAAAACCTGCGAGTTGTTCTACACCTCGATCCGCGACCTCAGCGCCGAACAAGCCGCCGCCAAGTGCGCCACGCCACGAATCAAGACACAACTGCAGCAGTTGAAAGCGCCACTGCCTGCGGCCGCCTTGCCCGCACCCGCTCTGTAATCGCTGCCGGAGCCCCCCGTGTCAGTCAATGCTGACGCGGGCCAACGGTGATCGCGCCTGTCAGGTTTGACAGTAGACCGGTACCTTCAATTGCGCGACGCTTGGATCCAATCATGCTTCGCCTGGCGAGGCATGGGCACAACCCGGAGGCAATACTCACCAACAAGGATCGTTATGAACAATCAAGCCGTGGGCCGGCACCTGCCGCGCGACACAGAAGGCATTTATCCGTTCGCCGGACTTCCCGTGCGGCTGGGCTTTCCATCCTGGGACGACTTCCAGATCATCCACAACGAACGAGGCATGGCCACGGCGGTGGTCGCGCGTCGCGATTTTCTGCGCATTAGCCGAATGTGCCGGGTTTCCGGACAATTGCTGCCCTATCGCTGTCGACAGACCCGTCAGTTGCAAACCGGTATTCACGTTTACGATCCGCGCTTTTGCGGGGTGTTGGAACACGCCTGCGACCCGAATGTATTTCTCGACATGAGCGAATTGTGGCTGTGGGCCTTGAAAGATATCCACAGCGGCGAACATCTGAGCATCGATTACGCATCGACCGAAGACAAACTGCTACGCCAGTTCGCCTGCGATTGCGGTTCGTCGCGCTGCCGTGGCTGGATCACCGGTTACGACGAACCACCCACGCCTGAAGGCCAGCGCTTTTTACAGCGCTGGCGTCATCCAGGCCGAAGCTGAAAGCTGCGGTTACGGCGCGCCGACCGGACGCAAACGATATTGCGGCGGCAGCTGCTCGAAACCACTGATGGTGGTATTGAGACTTTTCCAGCGGCCGTCCTTGATGCCGTAGATGCAGCCGTGGATCGACAGCGGCTGTCCGCGATGCCAGGCGTTCTGGATGATGCTGGTGTGCGCGACGTTAGCCACCTGCTGGATCACGTTGAGTTCGCACATGCGATCGACCTGCTCTTCTTCGGTCGCCAGTTTCGCCAGCTCTTCGCGCTTTTCGTAGTACAGATCGCGGATCGAGCGCAGCCAGCCATCGATCAGGCCGAACTGGCGATCCTGCATCGCCGCACGCACACCGCCGCAGCCGTAGTGGCCGGTGACGAGGATGTGTTTGACCTTGAGCACATCCACCGCGTACTGGATCACCGAGAGGCAGTTGAGGTCGGTGTGCAGCACGACGTTGGCCACGTTGCGGTGCACGAACAGATCGCCCGGCAGCATGCCGACGATTTCGTTAGCCGGTACGCGTGCGTCGGAGCAGCCGATCCATAGATATTCCGGGGTCTGCTGGCGCGCCAGTTTGGCGAAGAAATCCGGGTCTTCCTTGGTGATCGCGTCAGCCCAACGCTCGTTGTTATCAATCAGGTCTTGTAGATCGTGCATGGATAAGGCCTCAAGAAAGATGCGCAGGTTTGATAGACGACCACCCGTCGAAGTCACGCCGCCAGCGCAAAGTGTTTTCGTTGGAATTCTCGCGCGCCCGGTGAGTCCACTCAGTAAGGCCCACACTATGAGGAATTGCCATGACTGATTCACGACGCCCTTATGATGCGGTGCAACCGGAACCCATCGATGATAACGAAGACCGCATGGGCTCGGTGCACGAGCTGGATTTCGACGATGAGGAGCCCAGCGCGAAGATCGGCGATGAGCTGCCCGAGCGTGAACGTGAACAATTGATGCCGGCTGAGCGAGTGCGTGAGGCGGGTATGACCGGGGCCTCGGTGGACGATCACCAGCCGACTGACGATGACCTGAGCCCGGAAACGTTGATTCGCGAGGATGGTGCGCGCGATGCCGAGGAAGTCGGCGAGGGTAATCAGGCGGATTGGGATCTGAGCGTGGTCGATGAAAATGACATCGGCGGCGGTGACGGGCTGGATGAAGCGGAACTGGCGGATCTGGATCCGCTGGATGGCAAGCGCTGATCCGCTGGCTTGAAATTTGCCCCCTGTAGGAGCTGCCGAAGGCTGCGATCTTTTGATTTGGCTTGGGATCTTACAAAAACAGGATCAAAAGAT
>NZ_WBRZ01000320.1:0-5750 GCF_008923895.1 Pseudomonas sp. GXM4 | reverse complement strand
CTACAGATGAAGGATTACTTCATCTCGACGATGACTTCTTCGTTCCACTGCTGTGGCAGGGCTTTGGAGGTCTTTTCCCACGCCTCGGCGTCCTTGACCGGCGTGACCTTCTTGTACTGCTCGTTTGGCAGCAGTTTGGCTTTCACGTCTTCCGGCAGTTGCAGGTGTTCGGCGCGGATCGGCCGGGCGTTGCCGCGGGCGAGGTTGGTCTGGCCGGCGTCGCTGAAGATGTATTCGCGCGTCAGCTTGGCGGCATTGGGGTTTTTCGCGTACTTGTTGATGATCGTGGTGTAGCCGGAAATCACCGAGCCGTCGGATGGAATCAGCACTACGTAATCATCCGGGTTGGCCATCTTGGCTTTGTAGCTCAGGCCATTGAAGTCCCAGACCACGCCGACTTCGATCTCGCCTTTTTCCATGGTGGCGATAGTCGGGTTGGCCATCGACAGACGACCCTGTTTGGCGAGGTCGGCGAACAACAGCAGGGCGGGCTTGATGTTTTTCTCGTCACCGCCATTGGCCAGTGCGGCAGCGAGGACACCGTTGGCGGCCTGGGCAGCAGTGCTCACGTCGCCGATGGAGACTTTGTATTTACCGGTTTTCAGGTCAGCCCATTTGGTCGGCACGTCGGAGCCGTTCAGCAGCTTCTTGTTGACGATGAAGGCGATGGTGCCGGTGTAGGCCAGTGCCCAGTTGCCGTCCTTGTCCTTGGCCCAGTCCGGAATCTGATCCCAAGTGCTTGGCTTGTACGGTTGCACCACGCCTTGCTTGACCGCGATCGGGCCGAAGGCAGCACCGACGTCGCCGATATCGGCGGTGGCGTTGTCTTTTTCAGCGGCGAACTTGGCGATTTCCTGAGCCGAACTCATATCGGTGTCGATGTGTTTCAAGCCGTAATTCGCAGCCAGATCATCCCAGGTGCCTTTCCAGTTGGCCCAGTTGTCGGGCATGCCGACGCTATTGACGGCGCCTTCCGCTTTCGCAGCGGCTTCGAGGGTTTTCAGATCGGTGTCGGCCGCCATGGCGGCGCTGCACATTGCAATGGTCGAGCCTAACAGTGTTGCCAGGAAAAGCTGTTTCATTCCGAAGCTCCTTGGTCGTGTTCAACGCTGCGATTGCGGTTGGGTTGGTCTAGGTCAGCAATACCTGAGCCAATTTAGGCGGGCTGGATGACATTTTGATGTCGATGGCCTTGTGGCTGATCTTTTCTCCGCCCGGGATTGGCCGTTGCCAAACAAGCGTAGACCATGACGCAGGCCCGATACGCAAGGGACTTGGCCGATGTATTGCAAGCCGTGAAAGCGACCGTTCGGTAGTTTTGTCATCAGTCGGTCATCTGCACTGCCTAGGCTTGCAACATACGAAGGCGCTTCGTTCGGCGTTCGGATTTGCCCCGAAACAGTGCTGGTCTAGTCCAGATAGGTAACGTTGATGCGCGATGAGGCAACGAAAGCGGTGACAGCGATTGGCCAAGTGTTGCAGGAGCAAATCGATCACGGTTTGCTGGCGGCCGGGAGCAAGTTGCCCGCTGAACGCAAGCTGAGCGAGCTGTTCGGGACGACGCGGATCACTGTGCGTGAAGCGCTGTTGCAGCTTGAGGCACAGGGGCAGATTTACCGTGAGGAGCGGCGTGGCTGGTTCGTGTCGCCGCCGCGTCTGGCTTATAACCTCATGCAGCGCAGTCACTTCCACGCCATGGTCAGTGCGCAGGGGCGCGAACCTTCGACCGAGGTGATTTCGGCGCGGTTGCAGCCGGCTTCGGCGGCGGTGTGTGCGTGGTTGCAGTTGCCGGCGTTGTCGAGCGTGATTCAGATTTGCCGCTCGCGGCGCATTGATGGGCGACTGGTGTTGTATGTGGAGCACTATCTGAATCCGCAGTTTTTTCCGGGGATCCTCGAGTTTGATTTGAATCAGTCGATCACCGAGTTGTATGCGCGGCATTTCGATTTGCACTATGGGCGGGTGCGGTTTGAGATCGTGCCTACATCTTTATCTGTCGATGCGGCGGCGGCTTTACGGGTGTCGGTGGGGAGTCCGGGACTGAGGATTGCTCGGGTCAATTATGATCAGCATGGGCGGCTGATTGATTGTGATCTGGAGTTTTGGCGGCATGATGCGATTCACGTAGGGGTTGATGTGGTTTGATCTTCTGGTCGCTGCGCTCCCACAGTCACCTCCCTCTCTACTTGCCCACCGCCGCATTCCCATACAGATAATCCGTCGCCAACGACGCCAGTGTCCTCACCCCAACCACCAGCGCCGACTCATCCACAAAGAACCCCGGATTGTGATTCGGCGCGGCTTTGCTCATGTCCTGGTCCCTCGGGGTCACTCCAAGAAACACAAACAGTCCCGGCGCTTCCTTGGCGAAGAACGAGAAATCTTCCGCCCCACCCACCAGCGGTCCCTGCACCACATCATCCTTGGCCGCCCACTTCAATGTCGGCAGCATTTTCTCGGTTAGTGCAGGGTTGTTAATCGTCGGGTCGTATTTTTCGATGATGGTGACGTCGGCTTTGGCGCCGCCGCTTTCGGCGATTTTCTCGATGGTCTGGCGTACGTCGCTGTGCAGTTTCTGGCGGATGCCGTAGTCGTAGGAGCGGATGGTGCCGGTCATGTCGAGTGATTCGGGGATGATGTTGTAGCGGGTGCCGCCGTTGATGGTGCCGATGCTGACCACCGACGGGTAAGAGGAAATGTCGGTGCGGCGGCTGACCACGGTCTGCAGGCCGACGATGGTTTGCGCGCCGACGGTGATCGGATCGATGCCGTCCCAGGGGCGGCCGGCGTGGGTTTGTTTGCCGTGGATCTTGATGCGCAGGTCGTCGGAGCTGGCCAGGGTCGGGCCGGGGCGGTAGGCGATCTGGCCGGCGGGGACGCCCGCCCAGACGTGCAGGCCGAACACCGCGGCGGGTTTCGGCGATTTCATCACGCCTTCCTCGACCATCATCTTCGCGCCCCAGGTATTTTTGCCGTCGGGAATAAAATCGCTCGGACCTTCCTCGGCGGGCTGGAAGTAGAACACCACGGTGCCGGGCAGGGTGTCGCGCATGCCTGTCAGAATTTTCGCTGCGCTGAGCAGGATCGCGGTGTGGGCGTCGTGGCCGCAGGCGTGCATGACGTCGACTTCCTTGTCGAGATACGTGCCTTTGGCTTTCGAAGCGAACGGCAAATCGGAGGCTTCCTTGACCGGCAGCGCGTCCATGTCGGCGCGCAGGGCCACGGTCGGGCCGGGCAGGGCGCCTTTCAGCACGGCTACTACGCCGGTGCGGGCGACGCCGGTTTTCACTTCCAGGCCCATGGCTTGCAGCTGTTTGGCGACCAGTTCAGCGGTGCGTTTTTCAGTGTTGCCAAGTTCTGGATGAGCGTGAAGGTCGCGGCGGGTTTCCAGCAGCTCCGGCTCGAGCTTCTGCGCCTGCTCGGCGATGCGCGTGCGGGCGCTGTCCATCGTCGCGGCACTGGCGTGGCTGGCGACCAGGGTGAGCAAAAGGGTCTGGGCAATGCGCGTCAGTTGCATGGGCTTCTCCTTGATTATTGTTGTGGGCTTCCTTGCCTGTGACAAAGGCTTTGCACGCAAGTGCGATCGAGTCAGGAAAGCGCTATGCGCTTCGACAGATTTACGTTTGAGCATAAGTTATCAGCGAAAACTCCTACCGCTTTATCAGTTCCGTCCGGCGTGACAGATAAAACGCGGGCGATAACCATGTACCGCACCGCACAACATCTATTTCCATAAATTTCTCCAGGTACCGGTCACGTTATTGGCTGTTTGAGGGTAACGGGTCAGTGCGACAAAACTATTGTCCATGGAGGACTTATAAATGCAGCGTAATGGAATAACGCTTCCGCCGATTGTTGTGCGTCCGGATAAACAAGATGAATATTTACATTATTTAGGTGCAGGGGACGGCTCGGGACCAGGCATTAACTTTGCGCCGTTGGGTGAAATACTCGATATGGAAAGTATCTACAAAGATACTTCCAGAAATATTGCTCAAGTCATCGAACATGAACTGGCAGAAGTGCGAGCAGCAGGCGACCAAAGTGTATTGCCGCCTTTGGATGCGCTGGCGCGGGAGATGCGATTCAGGGAGTCGCTGACGACACGAAAATTCAATGCGTTTTTCGTGGCGAGAGACGTTGCCATTCAACGTTTCAGTCATGCCCAAATTGAAACGTTTTTTAACGGTGGCCGGTTACCGCAGGTAAATCGGCGAGGCAGTAGTGTCAGCGTTCGGCAGGCCTATAGCGCCTTGTTCAATGCCAAGTTGTTGGTCGAAGGCATCAACTTGTTGAACAGCCAGTCGGCCACGGTCAAGGGCATGATTGCCGTGGTGCAAGCGCAGGAAGCCGAGCGGATCGCTCAGGAGCAGGCGCGGTTGGCGGCGGAACACGCCCGGCAGGTTGCACAGGAACAGGCCCGCGTTGCTCAGGAGCAAGCGCGGCGGCTGGCGGAGGAGCTGGCGCGGCAGGCCGCCGCCGATGAAATCAGGCGGCTCGAAGAGGAACAGGCCCGTTTGGCGGCTGAGGCACTAGAGCGCAAGCGTGCCGAGGAGCAGGCGGCGCTTGAGGCTGAAGCCGAAGCACGCAGGGTTGCTGAGGAAAAGCGCCGGCAGGACACCTCCGGTGGGCACAGTAGCCTTTTGCGCTTTCAGGGCAATACCAGCCACGCCCAACTGGTATTTGCGACGTCCGCTGGTGCGGTCGCGATTGCCGACAACCTGATGGCGGGTTTTGCCGCCTCGATTCGCTCGGCGGTGGCCGGTTTATCGGGGCTGGCTGCTGGCACGGCGTCCGGTCTGATGGTGGGGGTAAGTGCGTTTGTCTACTCCCCGGTGTTGGGCAATGGGGAATTGCCTGAACGCTTTCTGCTCAGCCTCCCACTGGCAGATCTGCTGCCCGGTCAACTGCCTGATCTGGACAGGCTGGCAAGCGAAAGAGCACGACTGAATCTGCCGGTACGTTTGAGCGCCCGGCCGCTGACGGGCTCTCTCGCCGAACTGCTTGTCGTTCCGGTAGCGGGGACAAAACGGCCTTCCGGCGTTCGCGTGGTTGCAGCTGGTTTCAACGCAGGGAACAACACTTACCGCGCAACCCTCACCGACATCCCGCCGACAACCGCGGTCTGGACTCCCGCAGTAACGCCGGCAGACAGTTCAACGCTGTTCCCCATCGAGAATCCGTCCCCACCGCGATATATGGGCGGCAACCTCGTGCCGATTGAAGGACGGATCGACGCTCACCCAGGGCGGGGCAGCATTCGTTTCGACGACTTCATTCTGGTCTTCCCACCGGAATCGGGTCTGCCACCGCAGTACGTCATGTTCCGGGATCGACGCAATGATCCAGGGGTGGCGAGTGGTCATGGAGCGCCGGTTGCGGGTGGATGGCTAGGGGCTGCTGCGCAGGGTGATGGGGCGCCAATCCCATCGCACATTGCTGATCAGTTACGGGGTCGTCAGTTCAACAGTTTCAGAGCATTCAGAGAAACATTCTGGAAAGCTGTTTTCAATGACGAAAAACTGGCTGACTTATTTAATGAAACAAGTTTGAACGAAATGAAAAAGGGCAAAGCCCCGATAGTTAGAATGAACGATTCAGCAGGAGCAAGAATGAAATACGAACTGCATCATAAGGTCGGCTTGGCCGAGGGAGGGGATTTATATAATGCTGACAACATAAATATCGTAACCCCGAAGGCGCATGTTGAAATTCATAAAGGGCTTTGATATGAGATCGATACAGGATAT
>NZ_WBRZ01000032.1:0-31360 GCF_008923895.1 Pseudomonas sp. GXM4 | reverse complement strand
ATGTGTAGGAGTTGACGAGTGCAACGAGGCTGCGATCTTTCGCGGTCAGTGGCCCCAGATAAGCTCTTCAGTCCAGCCCAGTTCGGCGAAGTCTTCGGCGCGCAATGCGCTTTCGCCGACACAGAAAAATTCATCCAGTTGCGGTGGCGTCACCGCCGTGCCGCTGAGCATGGCGTGCACCTGGCCGCGATGATGGATCTGGTGTTCGAACAGGTGCGAGAGCATGCGCAGACGGCTGTCATGTTGCGGTTCGTCGCGAGCGATAGTGACGATTCTCGGTAGATCGGCATCGCGCAGTTGCTCGCAATAAGCGATCAGCCGGCGATCGACGCGTGCCTGTTCCTCGCGCAGTGCGGCAGCTTCGGTAAACGGTTCGTCTGTATCGAAGAACACGTAACAATCCGGGTGCGGCTCGTCCCCGCGCAATTCGCGTTCCAGCGCGTCGACGTAGAACCAGTCGCAGGTGAGGATGTGATTAAGCGTGAGGCGGATGCTGGGGAAGAAGCTCACCCGTGGCGCGGCCAATTCAGTGGCGTCGAGCCGGGTCCAGGCCTTGGCCAGGCGATGGTTGGCCCAGGCATTCTGGTAGGCCATGGTCAGCAAATGATGGGACAGCGGTTGACTCATGTCAGTGCCCTCTTCTTTCAGGCTTCAGCGAAGCGCTGCAATTGCATCTCCTGCAAACGGCTGAGGGTGCGGCGGAACGGGAATTCCAGATAGCCCTCGGTGTACAGCGCATCCATCGGTACGCTTGCCTCGACGTACAGCGGCACCTTGCGGTCGTAGCATTCATCGACCAGCGCGATAAAGCGGCGAACGCCGTCATCATGCACCGACAACTGTGGCAGTTCCCGGTCGCCGGCGACCACGCGCTCAGCACCGTCTTCGGTGCCGCGTGCGATACGTCCTTCGCGTTTTTGTGCGCTGAGGTTCGGCACTTCGCTCAACAGAATAGCCCGGTAGCGATCACACAGGGCGATGAAGTCCATAGCGGCGAAAGATTGTTCGCACAAATCGCTGTAGCGGCACCACAGCACGGATTCGCTGGCTTGCACCACGTTGAGTGTGCGGTGGCCCACGGCCACTGGCTCCTCGCTGACAGTCTCATCTGCAGCCAGCGATTTGAACACGGCCTCCAGTGCGCTCGGTAAAACATCCGCACGAACAAAATAACGCTGCTCGATCGTCCCCGGATGCAAGCGATGATCCTCGGCGCCATTTACCGCGACCACGGTCATGTGCGCCTTGATCGCCGCAATCGCCGGCGTGAAACGGTCGCGGTTGAAGCCGTCGGCGTATAGATCATCGGGCGGCAGATTGGAGGTGCAGACGATCACCACACCTTCATCGAACATCACCTGAAACAGCCGGCCGAGAATGATCGCGTCGCCGATGTCATTGACGAACAGTTCATCGAAACACAGCACCCGCACTTCGCCGGCCAGCTCTTTGGCCAAGGCGCGCAACGGATCGGCGATGCCACTGAGTTGAAACGAACGCTGATGCACCCAGCCCATGAAGTGATGAAAGTGTTGACGCCGCGCTGGCACCCGCAGGCTCTGATAGAACTGATCCATCAGCCAGGTCTTGCCACGCCCGACCGGCCCCCACAGGTACACGCCGCCGACCGAGCGGGCGCCGGCGTGCAAGGCTTCATGGCATTTTTGCAAGGCCCAGACCGCGTGCTCCTGGGCTTCATCCTGGATGAATCCCTTGTGGTCGACTGCGTATTGCCAGGCACTGAGGGGGGAGTCGAAAGTCATGCGCGGGAGTATGCCACGGGCGCTTTTTCATTGCCGGTCGAGGCACGTTTGATCGTTCCCGCGCTCCGCGTGGGAATGCCTCAAGGGACGCTCCGCGTTCCAGCTCTGGAAGGGACGCGGAGCGTCCCGGGCTGCATTCCCACGCGGAGCATGGGAACGATCAGAACAAGGGAGAGGCAGTAAAACCTGACCTTTCAGGCAGTTATTGCTCGTTGCCCTCGCCGCCCTCTTCCGGCATCCTGCGCCTCCATTTTCTGACCCGGCCCCGCCTCGCGGCGCGCAAAACACCATGACCGCCTCTGAAAAAGCCCCGCGCAACAACGACCTGATCTACGGCCTCAACGACCGTCCGCACCTGACCGCCACGGTGTTCGCCGCGCTGCAACACGTGCTGGCGAGTTCGGTCGGCATCATCACCCCGACCCTGATCATGGGCGGCGCCCTCGGTCTGCACAGTGAAATCCCCTACCTGATCAGCATGGCGCTGTTCGTCTCCGGCCTCGGCACCTTTGTCCAGGCCAAGCGATTCGGCCCGGTGGGTTCCGGTCTGCTCTGCCTGCAAGGCACCAGTTTCTCCTTCATCAGCGTGATTCTCAGCGCCGGGTTCATGGTCAAGGCGCGTGGCGGTGGCACTGACGAAATCCTCTCGACGATCTTCGGCGTGTGCTTCTTCGCCGCGTTCATCGAAGTGGTGCTCAGCCAGTTCATCGGCAAACTGCGCATGCTGATCACGCCGGTGGTGACCGGCACGATCATCACGCTGATGGGCCTGTCGCTGATCAAAGTGGCGATGACCGACATCGCCGGCGGCTTCGGCGCGCCTGACCTGGGCGCGGCCAGTCACGTATTTCTCGCGGCGCTGGTGATCGGCACCATCGTTGTGCTGAACCGTGTCGACGTGCCGTTTCTGCGTCTGGGCGCGATCGTCATTGGCCTGACCCTCGGCTACGTAGTGGCATGGCTGATGGGCACGGTGGATTTCGCTTCGATGCCCGAGGTGCCGCTGGTCAGCGTGCCGGTGCCGTTCAAGTACGGTTTCAACTTCGATTGGGTGGCGTTCGTGCCGGTGGCGGTGATTTTCCTCGTGTCGCCACTGGAAGCGGCCGGTGATCTGACCGCCAACTCGATGATCTCGCGGCAACCGGTGAAAGGCCCGCTGTACATCCGTCGCATCAAATCCGGCCTGCTCGCCGATGGCCTCAACTCGGCCATGGCGGCGGTGTTCAACAGCATGCCGATGGTGACCTTCGCGCAGAACAACGGCGTGATCCAGTTGACCGGTGTGGCCAGCCGCTACGTGGCGTTTTTCATCGCCGGGCTGCTGGTGTTGCTTGGTTTGTTCCCGATGATCGGCGCGGTGCTGCAATTGATGCCGAAACCGGTGCTGGGCGGCGCTGAGCTGGTGATGTTCGGCACCGTCGCCGTGGCCGGGATCAAGATCCTCGCCGAGGCCGGCCTGCATCGACGCAACATGCTGATCGTGGCGATCTCGCTGGGCATGGGCCTGGGCATCGCAGCGGTGCCGGAAGTCCTGCGCGAACTGCCGCAAGCGCTGCGCAACATCTTCGAATCGCCAATCACCGTTGGCGCGTTGTGCGCTATCGTGCTGAACATCTTCCTGCCGGAAGAATTCATCGAGCTGGAAGAAGATGATTTCGACCCGGAAGCGTCGATTCTGCAGGTCATGGAAAACCCCGACGTCGCCGCCAAAGGTGAACCCGGCCAAGCGGCGGCTGTCGCACAGTTGAACCGCTGACGTCGCGCCTCGAAAACAAGGGCTGCACCGGCGACGGTTCAGCCCTTTTTTTGTCGAGAGATTTTTATGCGCCGCGTCCACGCCGTCATCCTGTCGCTTCTGCTGTTGTCGCTCAGTGCCTGCGCACTGTTTCCCAATCGCGACCCGGTGAACATCAACGTGGTCGGCCTCGAACCCTTGCCCAGCCAGGAACTGGAAGTGCGCTTCGCGATCAAGCTGCGCGTGCAGAACCCCAATGAAACGGCGATCGATTACAACGGCATCGCCCTGGATCTGGAGGTCAATGGTCATTCGCTGGCTTCGGGTGTGAGCGATCAGAGCGGCTCGATCCCGCGTTTCTCTGAAGCCATTGTCACGGTACCGGTCAGCGTCTCGGCGTTCTCGTTCCTGCGCCAGACATTGGGCCTGAGCCAGACGCAAAGCCTCGATAATCTGCCCTACGTGCTGCGCGGCAAACTGGCGGGCGGGTTGTTTGGCACGATGCGCTTTACCGACAGCGGCAAGTTGAGCCTGCCTAAAGCGAGTGCGGCGACTTGGTAAAAAGTTTTCTGATCGGACACCGATCCCTGTGGGAGCTGGCTTGCCAGCGATAGCGGTGCATCTGCCAAAAAGATGTCGACTGACATGGCCCCATCGCTGGCAAGCCAGCTCCCACAGGTTCAAAACAAGTATCAAGGTCAGGAGTTGAACCGCACCCCCGGCTTCGCGCGTTCATCAACGGTCAACTCGAACACATCCGGCCGCGCATAGTGGCCGACCACATCGTAGTCGTACCGCGCGCGGATCAGTTCATCGGTGTCGATTTGCGCCGTCAGCAAACCCGCTTCCCCACGCAACGGTCCAGCCAGCACATCGCCCATCGGCCCGACGATCACGCTGCCACCGGCAATCAACGGTCGATCCCCGGGCCAGTTGGCAATCTCCACCCCCAACGCATTCGGAGAGGCCTGCACCTGACAGGCGCTGACCACAAAGCAGCGGCCTTCGTGGGCGATGTGGCGCATGCTGACCTGCCACATCTCGCGCTCGTCCACGGTCGGCGCGCACCAGACCTCAACGCCTTTGGCATACATCGCCGTGCGCAACAGTGGCATCATGTTTTCCCAGCAGACCACCGCGCCAAGCTTGCCGACCTGGGTGTCAAACACCGGCAAAGTCGAGCCGTCACCCTTGCCCCAGATCAGTCGCTCGGTGCCGGTGGGCATGAGCTTGCGGTGTTTGCCGAGCAGCCCGGCCTGCGGATCGAAATACAGCACCGTGCAATACAACGTGCTGCCGGCGCGCTCGATCACGCCGATCACCAGATTGGCCCCGGTGCGGGCTGACAATCCAGCCAGGGCGTCGGTTTCGGCGCCAGGCACATCAATGGCGTTGGCAAAATAACGCGCGAACGCCTCACGCCCCTCGGGCAGTCGGTAGCCCAATTGGGTGCCGAAGCCCTCGCCTTTCGGGTAGCCACCGAGCAAGGCTTCCGGCATCACCACCAACGCGGCGCCGGATTCGCGGATTGCGTCTTCCCAAGCAAGGATCTGTTCAAGGGTTTCGCCTTTGCCGCCGGGCAAGGCACCGATCTGCAACGCCGCGACTATGGATTTGGCCATCGTGTTTACTCCATCAGGTTCAGGTGTTGCTGATTCTCCAGCGTCACGCGATCATGAATAAAGCCCTACCCACTGCTGAATGATATGAGTCAAATGAATATCGCCGACATCGACCTCAACCTGCTGAAAGTCTTCGAAGCACTGCACGACGAATCCAGCGCCAGCCGCGCCGCTTTGCGCCTGGGCGTAACACAATCGGCAGTCAGCGCGGCATTGCGCCGCTTGCGTGAGGTGTATTGCGATCAGTTGTTCGTGCGCACCGGGCGCGGTCTGGCGCCGACGCTGCAAGCCAATCAGCTGAAACCGGTGATCAGCGATGCCCTGAACAAATGCCGGCAAAGCCTGGCCATGCTTGATCCTGCGGCCAATCAATACGACGGCCGCTCGGTGGCGATCGGTCTGTCAGATGATTTTGAAATTGCCTACGGGCGCCGCCTGATCGAGGAAATCGCCCGTCGTGCGCCGAAGCTGCGGTTGATATTCCGCCAGACCCACAGCCAGATCGTCGCCCGCGCGCTGATGGAGCGCAGCATCGACCTGGCGATCACTGCCGGCGGCTTTTCCGAGCGCCTGCTCAGCCGTCAGGTATTGGGGGAAGGCGGATATGCGTGCCTGGTCGACCCGAGCAGTCTCGCGCCAGGCCAGCAGCAGATCGAGTTGCAGGAGTTCGTTGAACGCGAGCACATTCTGGTGTCGTCGGGCGGCTTTATCGGCATTACCGATGAAGGATTGGCGGCAGTGGGCTTGAGCCGGCGAGTCTGCGCGTCGACCACGCATTTTGCTGCACTGCCCTTTTTGCTCAAGGGCAGTCAGGCGGTGGCGACGATCCCGGCCCACGCCGCCGCAAGTATCGCGGCGCTGAGCGGACTGGCGCTGCTGCCCTGCCCTCTGGCTTTACCGCGCTATCCGGTGGAACTGGGCTGGCGCACCAGCACACAGATCGATCCGGTGCTGGTCAAGGTTCGTGAGGCGATTGCCGCCACGTTCAGCCAGGCGTGAAGCGGATTATTTGTTCGCCGCCATCAGGCGATTGACTTCACTGCGCACCATGTTGGCGAACTCCGGCGGCGACATGCCGTCCAGCTCGGCGCGGACCCACTCGGCCCATTTGCCCTTGCGCTTGGAGCGCTCCCCAAACAGGCGCGCGGCTTCGCCTTTGGCTTTGCCCAGATTGTTCTGCCAGAGTTCGAACAGACGGGATTTCTCATCTTCCAGCGCTGCGCGCTCTGCGAGGGATTTGTCGGCCAGATTGAAACTCATGGGGATTTATCCTGCTGCGTAAAATGGCGACATCTTACACGCTGGACACAAATCTCCGGTGCAGGTTTTTCCCTTGTCCGCGAATGACATGCAACTTTTCGCCTGCCGCTACACTCCATTGGTCACTGTCCATTCACCTGCAAGGAGTCACCCAATGGCCCGTAAAACCGCCTCGCAAGCTGCCGAAGAGCAAATCAAGGATCAAGCTTTCAGCGAGCTTCAGGCTCTGATCGAAGAATCGGACAAACTGCTCAAGAGCAGCGCTTCACTGGTAGGCGAAGAAGCAGAAACCCTGCGTGCACAAATCGCCCAGAAGCTGCAGCTGGCACTGGATTCGGTGTCCAGCGTGCGCGACCGCACCAAACCTGCCGTAGAAGCGACTGAAAACTATATCGGCGGCCATCCATGGCAGACCGTAGCGATCTCCGCCGGATTCGGCCTGGTGGTGGGCCTGCTGCTCGGCCGTCGCTGAGTTCCAGCGCCACATAAAAAAGCGAGCCTTGGGGCTCGCTTTTTTATGCCTTGTGCAAACTCAGTCCCCCGCCAACTCCCGCAACTGCCCCAGCGTCTGTTCATCCAGCGTGATGCCCTGCGCTAATGAGCGGGCACGCTGCAAATGCCGCCGATCCCCCGGCAAACGCTTGAGCCCGACTCCGTGCATCTGCCGCACCAGTTCCTCGCTGCGCAGGGCGAAGCTCTGCCCCGCCGCTTTGCTCGGATCGATGACGATCAACAGCTGGCCGGTCCACGGAGTTTTCGCGCCGGGATGGTTGGACCAGTCAAACTCGAATGAGAAATTGCCGCCGGTCAATGCCGCCGCCAGTAACTCGACCATCATCGACAGCGCCGAGCCTTTGTGCCCGCCAAACGGCAACAAGGCGCCCCCTTCGAGAATCGCCTTGGGGTCCTGGGTCGGCTGGCCGAGGCTGTCGACACCCGTGCCGACCGGGAGTTTTTCACCTTTGCGCGCGGCGATCTGCACATCGCCATGGGCGATGGCGCTGGTGGCAAGGTCGAACACAATCGGCGCGGCGTTGGCCCTTGGTGCGGCGAAGGCAATCGGATTGGTGCCGAACAATGGCCGATCAGCGCCATGGGGCACCACGCAGGTCATGCTGTTGACCACGCTCAGCGCGACCAGACCTTCGTCGGCGAAGGGCTCAACATCCGGCCACAAAGCAGCGAAATGATGCGAGTTGCGAATCGCCAGCACCGCGATCCCGGCCTGACGCGCCTTCTCGATCAGCAGTGGTCGGGCCGCTGCCAACGCTGGCTGGGCAAAACCGTTGCCAGCGTCAACCCGGACAAACCCCGGCGCGACGTCTTCAACCTGGGGCACCGCATGGCCATTGACCCAACCACTTTTCAGCGTCGAGACATAACCGGGGATGCGAAACACGCCATGACTGTGAGCGCCGTCGCGTTCGGCGTTGGCGCAGTTGGCGGCCAGCACCCGGGCGACGTCGCTGGAAGTGCCGTGGCGCAGAAAAATCGTTTCAAGCAGTTGCGTCAGTGCCTCGAGGGACACTGTGGACGAGCCATGATCGTGTAGCGCAGACATCTGAAGCTCCAGAATGATTATTGGAGGGAACAACAGCGTACGGTCGAATTTGCCCACCGATTAACCGCGCCCGAGCTGCCAGCTGTCAACCCTTCGATTGATCGGCATCCGCTGGCGCGCCCAGATGCACATTTCACGGTCAGCGTGTGCGGTAACTATCTACCGCAAGTGCTCCAGTCTGCGCATCTACTGTTGAGTTCCAGCCCGATGGCGCCCCGTTCAGAGTTGCAATGATGTTCACCCCGACTGCCCCGCTGTTGTTTCCAGTGATATTCGATTCACCCGGCCTGCATGCTGCCCTGGGTCCGGCACACGGTCTCAACAGCAAAGACTTCGACTGGCTCGCCCATGCGCAACTGGCGACGCAATCGCTGCGCAACAAGCAGACCCCGCCGATGCTGGCCGAACGCATCCTGCTCAACGCCGAAAAGCAACAGGCCGTGCCGCTGGCGGGCAGCTTCATGCTCAGCGCAGGGCCGGATGACAACGGCGTGTTTCTATATACGCCCTACGATGGCCTGAAAAAATTCGCTGACCGCCAAGCACTGACGGACGCCCTGCAGACACGCCTCGACAATGCCGGGGAAGCTGATGATCTGCTGGCTTTCCTCTCGGTTTCGCTGCGCAAGGAACTGGTGGAAAAACGCGGGATTACCCTGACCTGCGAAACCATCGAAGGTGATGTGTTCGAGGACCAGCAAGCGGCTATCGGCGAATCCCTGGAGAGGTGCGCCCGTGACCTGCTGGACGAGCTCAAACGACTGCCATCCCTTGCAACGTTGCTGGAAAAGATTCTCGACGAACTGCTCGAAGCGCATTTTGCCGCGTTGCAACAGTCGCTAACCCGGGTCGGTTTCTATTCGGCGACCTCCTCTGCGGACAAACAGTGGGTCGACTCGCTGTCGCTCAGTGACGCGCTGCTGCTGCACTTTCATCGCCAAGGCTGGCCGCACGGTCAGACCGTGGAATTTACCCATCCTGCTCGTTCGGTCAGCGAAGACGATCAGTCTGCCTGGACCCAGGCGATCGAGTGCGCATCGGGAAAATTGACCATGCTGTTGTTTCGGCAGCTTGAGATCTACTGGAATGGCGCCTCATTCGAGGGCTCGCCCAGACGTACTTTCTTCAGCCAGACGCTACAGGATCAAGCGCGAGCGGATCTGATGATCAAGCGCGAAACGCAGATCCTCACTGCCAGCGAATTCGACGCCCTGCACTGTCTGGTCCGTGAGCCAAGCGTTGCGGTGCGGCGGCCAACGTTCGAAACCGTGTGCCTGAGCGAAGAGACAGCCTGTGTCGAGCTGGCCGGTTCGCTGATGATCAATCATGACAAGGCTTATCTCTATACGCCCAGCCAGGGCCTGCAGGTGCTCACCGATTACGCCGACCTCAAACAGACACTGACCGCCAAACTGCGGGCTGCCGGGCACGAAGATGAGCTGTACGGGCTGATGAACCTGCAAGAGCGCAATCGCTACCTTGGCTTCACTAACGCACAGGTATCCGGGGAAAACATTGGCGGTGAGATCATGACGACGCTGTTCGAGACCATCATCACCAAACAACGCCAGAACATTGAATTCGTGTTGCAGCGCTTTCGTCAGAGCAAACGCACCACCGATATCCATGCACTCTTTGATAAGGCATTGGATATCCGCTCGATGATTCATGAACGATTGCTCAAGCTCGATCTCAATCAGCGCTGGAGTACCCGTCCGTTATTCACCAGCACTCCGCCATCGTCACTCGTGCAAGCGGACAAGGCTGCGCAGCAGGCGACGAGTCTGGGACGGACGCTGGATAATCTGACCAGCCACTTCAAAGACCAGCCGACCGGCCACGGCGGCGAACAGCGGGTCTTTCTCGAGGGCATTCTCTGGAAGCTGGCGCAGGCGTTCGAAGATGGCCTGCGCGGTGAGGCCTACCTGCGCAGTCTCAGCGGGTCATGGCTGGAGGCGGAGCGAAAGATCGTCGACACCGTGTTCGATGCCACGCATCCGACACGCAGGGAGCGCCAGTCACTCAATGGTTTTCGCCCCGATGCATGGTCGCTCACCCTCACCTGTGCCGAGTTCAAAGGTGCATTGCCGCTCGCTCACTGCGTGCTCCTGACCGAGCGCGGCGGCATGGATGACCAGCATTCCGGACGCGCCATCCTGTGGACACCGGCCACTGGGCTGGAACAGTTCGAGAATATCGCCGTCGCGCAGAAGCAATTGCAACAACGCCTGGATGACAACAACCAGAGTCATACGCTGCTGGAAAATCTGCCAAGGGCTCAACGTCGACTGGACCAGCAATACACCCTGGGCAGTTTTCAATTGATTGAAGACCGGGTTTCCAGCAATCGCATGCAATCGGGCATTGAACACTTCCTGGCCGATTCAGAAGAGCTGCGCGTTTGTATCAAGGGCCAGGACAGGTTGCAGACTTACCTTGAGCAAATGAAAAGCGCGGTGATCGATACCAATCTGCGCCGCGCCGTTGACCTTGCCCGAACCCTTGCCAGTCATCTGGATTATCCCGACTGGTTGCGCATGGCCTCGGCGACCGAGCAGCGCACGCAACTGGCGTTGCTGGATGAACTGCGCCGCGCGTTCATCGACGGCAAGGATTTCCTCGATGAGGTCCCGGCGCTGGCCACTCATATCGAGCAGACACTCAAGACACTGCTCGATGCGCGATTTCCAGGCAACGGCCTCAAGCCACAGGACATCCGGATCACCCCCAACCTGACACTGGCCGGCCCTGCCTGTGACTTGCTGGAGTTTAGCTTGCATCACTACAACGTCGTGCAGGACAGCGGTTTCAAAGTGGCATCGACAACCGCGACGGCACTACCGAAGGATTTTGGCCAGTCCGCCGTACGGCAACTGCTGCAATCTCTCGACGTTGCCACTACCTACACCGCGAAAGTGACGGAAGCGCTGACAGCTGATAGCGCGTCAGCACGCCTCAGCAAAGAACGATTCTTGCGCCAGCTGCCCTGGCAATTGATGCAGCACGCCCACTCGATGAAGTTGCAACAGCAACTCTCCGATACCGGCTACGACTATATCTGCCAGGTCCTCGATATGCCGGACGGGATAGCGCGGGCGATGGTCGACGGTGCTCACGCCATCGCTTGTCCGCTATCGTTGATCAAGACTTCGGGCGCTGATTGCGTAGACGCGCTCGGACTGTATGTCTTCGGTCCGGGCGCAGGGCAAACAGGTCCCCGGGTCCTTTATGCGCCTTACTCAAGATGGGTATTTCGCGAGTTCGAGAACGACGCGCAGTTGATCGAAGCACTGAATACCCCCGGCCACTTTCAGGACTTGCTCATCCGGCGTCTGCCTGACGCGCAGCAGGCCGTATTCAAGAGCCTGTTGAAAACAACGATCGGCAAAAACAGTGAAATCACCCTTCATGACTCCCCCATAAAGGGCAACGTGCTCGAGCGGTTGCACAAAGACACCCTGAGTCTTCTGCCACAAATGCTGCGCAGCCAACCACAGATCAACGCCCAGGCAGATTGGGAAGCAGTGAAGTTTCTGTTCAGCCACGGCGTCCGCCTGGTGCCGCACGTGTTGCCGGGCAAACTCGCCTGCGGATTATTCCTTTGGCGCAGCTATCAGGATTTCAAGGCCTCCGCCGAAGGCCTGCAGGATCACCACTGGGCGAACGCCCTGAAAAGCTTCATTGCAGGGGCGATTACCCTCTTCAGCCTGGGACGTCTGTCCTGGGAAAGCGAGGCAGAAACGGTCAGTACCGAATTCGCCGCAGAGGCGCACGCACCTGAGGGTACAGCAACGACGGTGCAAGCAGCCTCTCGCTGGGCAAAAGTGTCACCGGTAACGCCCGCCCGCGTGGATCTGCAGCCCTTCGAAAGCAGTACGGCACTGGAAAGCCTCAAGCTCGATGCCAATAAGCTGGTCTATGGAGATTCGTCGACGACGCAGAAATACGCCGCTATTGCCGGCAAGGTGTATCCGACGGTCCAGGTCGAAAAGACCTGGTATTTGCGCAAAAAAGACGGCAGCCAGGGGCCGGCACTCGAGGAGAAAAATTCCCGTCTGGTCGTCGCAAGCACCAGCCAGCAGGTGTATCGCTGCCGGTCAAAAAAACGTGACCCTGTGCAACACGAAGTCGAGGAAAACCGTTCCATAGAAATGTATATCCAGGCCAGAGGCATGGCCCAGATCAACCGTCGCTATCCGGCCAGGGCGTTCGTGATACAGCAAGCGGTAAATCGTGCAAGAGAATACGCAGTCAATTGTCTGCATAACTACGTTACGCAGCGCGACAACCTTACGGGCACGCGGTTAGAGACGGTTTTAAAGGAGTTCTTCGAGGTGTCGGTAATAACGCCTACGCTGCTCAGGAAATTCGAGAAGGTGATTATTCCTGTTTGCCGAGAACTGACGAACCCGAAAGACGATCTGCTCTACACCGAACGCTTTTTTACTGGTTTGAACGGACCTGGCAGCGGCAATACCGTGGCATTCGTTTTCAAACAGGACAAACGAAAAATCATTCATCTCACTGAGCTGTTTTTCAACCCGGGACTGGATAAATACACTGCGCATTTGCCTCCTCGGTTCAATGTTGATTCCCATGCCCGCGCTGTAACGCTGATCCATGAGCTCTCGCATCTGGTTTGCGACAGCGACGATCTTGTCGCCGTGCAGGCCATGGCGCCTTATCTGGACCTCATCGATACGAGGACGACCTCGGGCAAACATGCCAAGGAATCTATTGAACGTCATCGCAGCTTATTGTCGCGCTACGGCAAGCATTTGTTTGCGGTAAAGACCGGCAAACAGGTCTGGACCGACCTGGACAAAGTACCCGCGCATGCCGGCAATTACCAAAAAATCCTCAGCCTTACCAACACCACAAACCTTGCAGATGCACGCCTGGCGTTTTGCCGCCCTGATTCTGCAGATGCAAGGATTGACGTCATGCTCGCCAACGCCGATTCGATCGCGTTGCTCATCAGTGAACTGGGCCGCCAGCTCGACCCGCTTCCCGCCCCTCTATCGTCAGCGGCGGCGGGCTCGGATCAGGCAGGAGCCTCGCAAGCGCTGCCGTGAAGACAAAAAAATGCGCTGACGTCGCGCCAGCGCATTGCTCAACACAAGAATCAGTGAGTGCTTAAGGTGGGTTAGTCCTTCTGGTCCCGCAGCACATTGCCGGAAGCGCCATCAATGCGGAATTCGTAAACAGTGCCATCGGCCTTGCGCCCTTCGCCTTCCCAGTAGCCGTCATTGTCGGCGCCGATCTCATAGACCTCGACATAACCGGCCTTGGTCTTGGCGACCTCGATGGCTTTTTCGATGGTGATCCAGCCTGCGCCTGGCTTGTCCGCCAGGGCGGCACCGGCGCTGAGCAAACCGGCGGTGGCAATCAGGGCTGCGAATGTCTTTTTGATCATTTTTTCACTCCATTTATGGATAGTAGGCAGTTGCTTCCTGGTTTTTTGGGCGCCACAGGGAAAAATAAGTTCCACGTTGATGGGTAAATGCCATGACGGATGTTCTCGGCAGCCTGCCGGCGAGGTTAGAATGAGCGAAATCAGGACGAGTCAATGACCCAAGACACTCTCTCGGAAGCCGAATACGATGCGATCACCGATGCCGCCGCGCACTGGTGCATGCGTCTGCACGCCGCTGACTGCACGGACGAGGAGCGTCGCGCATTTGAAGCCTGGCACGAAGCCCATCCGCTGCACGCCTTTGAGTACGAAGCCATGCAGGAAATCTGGGAAGTCGCCGGAGATCTGCCTCGAACCGAACCCGAGGCGCTCGCGGCGCAGCGCAAACCCTTGCGTTCGTGGCGCAAGTTCGCGGTCATCGCCGGCGCCTGCGCTGTCGGCTTGCCGCTCGCGGCCTACAGCGGCTGGAGTCTGGGCTGGGTGCCCAATAGTTATCAGCATTACGCCGCCACCGACAGTGTGCGTCAGATCACTCTGAGTGACGGCAGCCAGCTGGAACTCAACCTGAACACCGACCTGACTTTCAGCAATTACAAGAATGAACGTCGCGCCACTCTGAACAAGGGCGAGGCGTTTTTCAATGTCAGCCATGACGCGTCTCATCCGTTTGTGGTGCGCGCCGGCGACGGCAAGATCCGCGTGACCGGTACCCGGTTCAATGTGTGGATGTACGAAGATCAGGTTCGGGTCAATCTGATCGAAGGTTCGGTGTTGGTGAGCAGCAATCGCGATCTGCCGGGCGACGGCCTGCGTCTGAGTCCATCGATGCAGGCACGCTACCGACATGGCGATTACGCACCGCAAATCAGTCAGACCTATCCCGGCGATACCTCGCTGGCGTGGCGCAGCGGCCGACTGATACTGGACAACCTTGCGCTGCACGACGCCCTGCCGCTGATCAACCGTTACCTGGACAAGCCGTTGATGCTGGCCGACACCAGTACCGGCGCGATCCGCGTGGGCGGTGTCTACAACATCAAAGAGATGAACAACCTCGCCAACAGCCTGCCCAAAGTGCTGCCGGTCTACCTGACCCGCAACAAGGAAGGCAACCCGGTAATCAATTCGATGCCGCAACGCCCGCCGAAAAGCTGAAGGCCGCGTCCCTTGCGGGAGGCGGCCTTCGTTTGTTTCAGGCGACGACTGTTTACTGCGCTGCCACTTTTCCTGCCTGATCATGCTTGATCGTCTGCACCTGATATTGCGGATCCGCCTGGATCTGCTGCTCAGTGAATGGCAGGACACTCCACTGTTTCTTCGAAAACGCCTCGGTCTGATCGCGTGAATATTTCGACGCCGGATCACTGGATAACGAGAACGCCAGCAGCCCTTGGGCATGCGGGCCTTTTTCGTCGAAGCTCACAACTTGCAGATAGCTGGTGCCGCTGACCACCTCAAGTTTGCCGTCATCACGGGGCACGCTTTGCATCGCGTTGTAGATGCCCAACGTACCCGGCCCGCCATGAATCGGCGTTTGCCGCCCGCCACTGCTGACCACCTGGATGTCACCCCAGCGCGTGTCGGGTTTCAGGCCCATTTTGCCGGCCAGTTCGACCGACGCCAGCATCGCTTCACGCAGCGCCTTGGCCACGGCCGGTTGTTCGAGCGCCAGGCCGTGCGGAGTGTGTTGCGCATCGGCCGGATTGAATGCAACACGCCAGATATCCGGTGATTCAAGCAGCGCCTGCATGATGTTCTGGAAGTGCACCAGACCGATCCCGGAATCCAGACTGGCACGACCATCCCAGGCTTTGAGGCTGGCGCAGACCGGCTTCAGCGTGGCCGCATCGCTGCCCAGATCGGCGCCGCAGAACTTCAGCAGATCGGGCATGACCTGCGCGGCCAGATAGACCTGATCGTCCATGACCATGTGCTGCAGATCCTTGATTGCCAGAGGGCCTTTGTTGCTCAGCTCACCCAGACGATCAAGCGCAAATCGCGAGCGCAGGCCCAGCGGTTGTCCGTCCTGACTGATCAGCGGTGAATAGCCAGTGAGCGGTTGCGCCGGGTTGGCCAGCCACGCTGAATCGTTGGAGTGCTGAACGAAATCCTTGCGCAGCAATTGCGGCAACTGGCTGGACGCAAAAATGCCCTGCTGCGCCGCTTGCGGATCGACATCCCAGGCACAGCCGCTGTTGGCACCGTCCAGGACAATCATGCGCAGACCGAGGCGTGGATCGCTGCACTTGGCCAGTTTTTCCGCGCTGACATTCGGCACCACTGACAGGTTCATGTACAGCGTCTGACCCTTGTCATCCACCGCCAGAGTGTTGACCCACGGGATGCCCTGGATCTTATGCACCGCGTCTTGCAGATCCTTGAGATTGCTGGCCTGGTTCATCCCGTACCACTGCTTGAGCACGCGATCGTTGTCGAGGTTGGCATCGCGCAAGCTGTAGGCGTACTGCTTGTCCCAGTCGAGCTTGCCCGGCCATTGCACGATCGGACCGAACTGCGAACTGTAGATATCGCGCTTCACTGGCACGACCTGCCCGTCAGCCTGCTTGACCTGCACGGTAACCGTCTGTTTGTTCAGCGGCAGCGACTTGCCATCGAGCAAATACCGAGTCGGATCCTTTGGATCAAGTTGCAGGCGATACAAGGTGAAGTGTTTCGACGAGTCGACAGTGTGGGTCCAGGCCAGATGCTGGTTGAAACCGATGTTGATCATCGGCAGACCCGGCAAAGCCGCGCCCATCACATCGAGCTTGCCGGGGATGGTCAGGTGCATCTGATAGAAACGCATGCCGCCGACCCATGGGAAATGCGGGTTGGCCAGCAACATGCCACGGCCGTTGAACGAACGCTCGCTGCCGACTGCCACGGCGTTGCTGCCGCGATCCAGGGCGAAACGTTGCTGACGGGCGTCGGCCAACTGGAACGCCTCGGCGTCGTGTTTGACCTGCGCGGTCGCTTGCGGCGGAGTGGCGCCGGCCAGAGCCTCGGCGAACTGCCCGACCCCGCCTTCCACCAACAGGCGCCGCGTCAGTTTGACCAGATCCTCGGCACTGATTTCACGTACCCACTCGCCCTGGCATTGCTGCGGCAATCCCTGCTGGCGCCGTTCGGCCAGATAGCGGTTGTATCCGGCGACATAACCCTCGACCAGGTCGCGGACCTGCGCCGGTTGCGCCTGCCAGAAGGTTTCGACCGCTTCTGGAGTATTGAGCCAGGTGAAGAACACATCACTGACGCGGTTTTCCCGTTGTTCGACAGTGAACTGCTCCGGGCCGAAGTAGCGTGAGCGCTCGCCGTTGACCGTGACAATCTCGTTGGCCAGCAAACACAGGTTGTCCTGGGCGTAGGCGTAACCGATGCCGAAGCCCAGCCCGCGTTCGTTCTCGGCGCGAATGTGCGGCACGCCGAAACTGGTGCGGCGAATATCGGCGCTGGTTTGTGCAGCCGGGCTCAGTGCATGGGCCGACAGGCTCAGTCCGAACAAGGTGCTGGCGAGGGCCAGCCCGGTGAATTGCCTGGAAATAATCACGCTTGCTCCTGATCGAAAGGTCGATTGCCCCTGCGTCCACGCGCAATGAGCCTGACGAAGAAACGAAGCTGAGGAAAAAAATTTAGCGGGCAATCCTTCGGGACGAGGCCGGCATCACAAGGCCGAGACGAATTTGCGACGAAATTTCTACATCTTTTCTTTCATGATTTGTCGTGCTGAAACGTCTTGTTTAGAGAGCGCAACAAAACCTTTCCCGATCTGGCTCTGAAAAGGAGTAATCGCATGTACAACTCGCAACTACCAACGGACGGTAGCCAGACGCCACAGGGCGTTTCCATGGGTTCGCACACCAGCAATTTCACCCAGCGCGGCGAGCGTCCGGGCAATGAGCGCATCCGCGTGTTACTGAAGAGTTTCGGCCTGCGCACCAGCCTGATTCGTCTGAAAGTCATCGACGCCCTGCTGGTGGCGGCACAGAGCAATCGTCGCTTGGGCGTCCGTGGCGTGCATAGCCAGTTGCTCGATCTGGACGTGCCGTTGTCCTTTCTCAGCGTGCGCGAAGTGCTGAAACGCTTGTGCGCCGAAGGCGTGATCACCTTCAACGCCGACAAGAGTTACAGCCTGCACCCGCAGGCTGCAGCGGTCCTCAACCACGAATGAGGCACCGGGTGCTCGCCGTTACGGCTTGACCTTGCGGCGCATCACGCCATTGATCACCACCACAACCACGGCCACGCCGATCGCGACGTACTGGAAAGTTTTCTCGGTGATCATGCCGGCGTTTTGCAGCCAGGACAGGCCCAGCATGATCGCCAGTACCGACAGGGCGATCAGAATCGAATAAATCAAGCGTTGCTTCTGGGTCATTGCGGTTTCCTGAAACATTGAAATGTATCCGGTTGCACGCCATGCGCTCCCGAATTACGGGGATGCGCCGGGGCAAACGGGTGCTCATGTTACCGCCCCTGAGGTTTTTTGGCTGCATGGGCATCCGACCCTGAGACATGCCCCGCCCTCCCTGATCCAGCGCAAACAATGCCCGCACTGACGCGGGCATTGTTGATTCTGCCGCAATGGCAGCCAAGTAAACATGTTTGCGTTCCGCCCGCGCTTTAAACATGCCGTAAGTTTTTGAAATCTGCTGACGCAGCAAACGGCTAGGTCGGCTGTGCGTCTGCACCTAGGCTCTGCGAACTTCCTATAACTCATAAACAGGGATGTTCATGCAGAGAACACTTATCAATATCGGCCCCAGACAGGTTACGGGTTTCTGTCTGGCGCTGACCGCTTTCGAACTGCTCACTTACATGGCCAGCGACGTGATCATGCCAGCGATGCTGGACGTCACTACCGACCTCGAAGCGGACGCGCGGCATGTACCCCATGCATTCAATCTGTATCTGTTGGGTGGCGTCTGCCTGCAATGGCTACTGGGTCCCTTGTCCGATCAATTCGGGCGCAGGCCACTGTTGTTGATCGGCAGTGCACTGTTCGGTGTGTCGTGCGCGGCAGCTTTCAGCACTGACAGCATTGAAGCGTTCAACCTGTTGCGTCTGTTGCAGGGCATGGGGCTGGGATTCGTCGTCGCCGTGAGTTACCCGGCATTGCAGGAGGTTTTTTGCGAAGCCGACGCCGTCAGGCTGATGGCGTTGCTCGGCAATGTTGCGTTGTTATCGCCGTTGCTCGGGCCGCTGCTTGGCATCCTGCTGCTGGAATGGCTGAGCTGGCGGGAAATTTTTCTGCTGCTGGGATGCACAGCAGCGCTGGTCTGGCTCGGCCTGTTGCTGTGGATGCCGGAAACCGTGGGCGTCGAGCGCCGCGACGGTCAACAAACTCGCCGGGTGTCCTTCTCCTGGCGCCTCATTTGTCGGCGCTACGGTGCGCTGTTGGGCAATCCGCGTTTCCTCTGCGCAAGCCTGGCGCTCGGCCTGATGAGTCTGCCGCTGATCGCCTGGATAGGCCTGGCGCCATTGCTGCTGGTGCGGGTACTGGAAATGCCGCCGCTGGAATATGGCCTGTGGCAGATACCGGTGTTCTCGGCAGTCATCGCCGGCAATCTGATTCTCGACCGCTTGCTGCAGACTCATTCGCTGACGCAATTGATTCAACTGGCGCTCTGGCCGTTCTGTCTGGGCCTTCTGTTTCTGGCCGCGTGCGCATTGCTCGGTGCGGGGCTTGGACCGGTGGTGGCGAGTCTGTCGCTGTACGCCGTCGGGCTGGGCATGAGCAATGCGGCGGTGTATCGCCTGGCACTGTTTGCCAGTGACGACAGCAAAGGTCTGGTGTCGGCGCTGACCGGCATGATTTCGATCGCCGTCATGGGCCTTGGCGGTTCGCTGATTGCTGCCATCGGTGGCGGCAGCCGTCTTGAATACTTCGCTCTCTGGGCCGCATTCGGCGGGCTGATGTGCCTGCCCATGGTTTACCGGCTCCTGCAAACCACCACCGCTGATGTGGCCTCGCCTCAATAAGGAACATGGATGACTCACCTACCCTATGCCGACGCGCTGTGCGCGTTGACGCAACCCTATTGTGCGGATTCAGCCGCGCCTGATCTGTTTGATCGGGCGATGACTGAAATCAGCCGCTTTCATTGCGAGCACACTCCGGGTTACGCCCATTGGCTAAACGCCCATGGACTGACGCCGCAGGACCTCGACAATCTCAATGACTGGTCGCGTCTGCCGCCGATCTTTGCCAGTTTCTTCAAGCAACACCTGCTGCTGAGCAGCACCGGCGCAGACGCCCTGGAACTGACTTCGTCGGGCACCAGCGGGCAGAAAAGCCGGATGCGTTACGACGAACGCAGCCTGGCTCGCGCGCAGTTCATGGTTGCGCAGATCTTCCGCCATTACGCCTGGGACACTCCCGATAGTCCGTGCAACTACCTGCTGTTGAGCTACGAACCCGAAGGACGCATTACCTTGGGCACCTCGTTTACCGACCAGTTCCTCTGTCGGTTTGCCCCGGTCAATCGCGTGGTCTACGCCTTGCGTAACACTGGTCGCGGCCATCAGTTCGATGTATTCGGCGTGATCGCCGCCTTGCAGTCATTCGCTGAAGAAGGCTTGCCGGTACGGATTTTCGGCTTCCCGGCGTTTCTCTGGCAGACCCTGCAACGCATGCAGACTACCGCTGTGCAGGATGTGCAATTGCCCGCCGGTTCGCTGGCGTTTTTTGGCGGTGGCTGGAAAACCCAGGCCGCGGAGGAAATTCCCAAACAACAGTTTTACGCCCATATCCATCGGCAACTGGGCATCGAACCGGCCCGCTGCCGCGACGGTTACGGTGCTGTCGAGCACGCCGTGCCTTACATCGAATGCGCCCGTCACCGCTTTCATGTGCCGGTGTATTCGCGAGTGCTGATTCGCGATCCAGCGGATTTTTCCCTGCTGCCCTATGGCCAACAAGGCCTGCTCGGCTTCGTCTCGCCTTACATCTCCTCCAGCCCGGCCCACGCCGTGGTCATGAGCGACCTTGCCACGCTGCACCCGGGCGCAAGTTGCGGCTGTGGATTGACCAGCGACTGGTTCGAACTGCACGGCCGCGCCGCCACCACAGCGGGCAGAAGCTGCGCAATGGCCGCCGCCGAATTATTGGGGAGTCACTGATATGTATTTGATCAATGGACAACTGCACCACGCTTATAGCCTCGACCAAGCGCTGCAAGACCTGCAACAGGCGTTGCCGCAACACTTGGCGAGGGCACTCGACAGCCGCACAGTCATCGACGCAGTCGCGGGATTTGCCCGGCAGCTGCATGACGCGCACACGGATCTGCCCCTCGACAACGAGCAGCGGCAGGCCCTGATCGATTTCTGCCAACCCGAAGCGCTAGCCTACAAACGCCAGCGTGAATTGGGCGCCGAGGCCGATTGCCTGCGTCGTTTCGATTATCGCCAGCCACGCTTCGAAGCCTGGCGTCCGCTCGGGCTGGTGGTGCACATCACTCCGGCCAACGCGCCGCTGCTGGCCTTTTGCGCGGTGGTGGAAAGTCTGCTCGCCGGCAACGTCAACTGGTTGCGCCCCAGCCGCAGCGATCAAGGCCTGACGGCGCAACTGTTGCGCGCGTTGGTCGACTGCGATGCCAGCGGACAACTGGCCGGACATGTGGCGGTGATTCCAGCGAGCACCGAGCAGATCGGCAAGCTGTGCAAACCCGCCAACGGCGTTGCAGCGTGGGGTGGCGAAGCGGCCCTGCAAGCGATTCGGCAACAGTTGGTGCCGGGGTGTCGCTGGATCGATTGGGGGCACCGCATCAGCTTCGTCTATCTCACCCCGGAATCGTCTACGCCGGAGGCGCTTGATGCCGTCGCCGACGAAGTCTGCCGACTGGATCAGCAGGCCTGCTCCAGCCCGCAATGGCTGCTGGTGGACAGCGATGATCCGCAGGTTTTGCGCGATATCGGTGAACGCTTGGCGCAGGCCCTGCAACGACGCGCCACGCAATGGCCGGCTCTGGTACCGACAATTCAGGAAGCTGCGCAAATTACCACGCACACGCAGATGGCCCGCCTCGGCCAGAGTTTCGCCGGTCATACCGGGCAAGTGTGGAGCGCCCCGGGCTGGCGGGTGATATGGAGCCATGATCGGCAACTCGCGCCTTCACCGCTGTTTCGCAGCGTACTGCTGCACCCGCTGCCGCAGGCACTGCTCACTGCCGCCCTGTTGCCGTGGCGCAACGTCCTGCAAAGCTGCGCGCTGATGTGTGCGCAATCACGCATTGCCGAGCTTACTCATGCGCTGATCGCCGCCGGGGTCACGCGTATCGCACCGATCGGCAACATTCAAGACGGCTACGAGGGCGAACCCCATGATGGCGTCTATGCGCTGCAACGCTTGAGTCGGCGGGTATCGGTGAGTCTGGCGGCCACGCAACTGCCGAATCAGGCCAGTCTCGATTCACCGCCACTCGCGGCGAATTCGAGCGCTGCGATCATGAACAAAGAGGCGTTCGTCGCCCAGCCCATCAACGATCAGGCGCAGTTGTATTTCCGCTCTGGAGGCAGCAGCGGCACCCCTGCTCTGGCCGGCTACAGCTATCGCGATTTTGATCGGCAGATGCGCGCAACCGCTGACGGTCTGTTCGCCGTTGGTCTTGATCCGGCGCGGGATCGGGTCATGAACCTGTTCTTCTGTGGCGGGCTGTACGGCGGTTTTCTCAGCTTCAGCAAAGCGCTGGAATTGCTCGAGGTGACGCACCTGCCCATGGCCGCCCCTACCGATGACGACTACCGGGAGATTGCCCAACTGATCATCGACCAACGGGTCAACGTCCTGGTGGGAATGCCCGCCACACTGCATCGTCTGTTTCTCAATGAACAGGAGCGTCTGCGTGCTTATGCCGGAGTCGAAAAGGTCTTTCTGGGTGGCGAGCACCTGAGCGAGCAGAACCGTGCATTGCTGCGCAGTTGTGGCGTGTCGAGCATTCGCTCGGCGATCTACGGCAGCGTCGATGCCGGCCCGCTAGGCCATGCCTGCAAGGCTTCGGCGGATGGCGTTTTCCATCTGATGAACGCGATCCAGGACCTGGAAATCGTCGCGTTCGATGAGGATGTGCCGGTGATCGGCGATCAGGTGGGTCGGCTGCTGGTGACCTCGCTCGCCCGTGAAGGGGGCCAGCGCGTGCAGCGTTATGAGATTGGCGACACCGGGCGCTGGCTGCCGGGCGTCTGCGCCTGCGGGCTGACGTCGCCACGCTTCGAGCTGTTGCAACGCCACGGCAAGCTGTTGCGCATCGGCACTGACTTCATCTCCCTGAGCGAATTGGCGTCGCGGCTGCAAGTGCCGTTTCAGTTGCAGCTGGACCACAGCGCTGACGGCGTCGAGCGCATGCAACTGCACTGTGAACTTGCAGCCAACAAGGTGCGAAACCGCCTCGCCGATTACCTGACCCTGACGACCGTCATCGACAGCGGATTGCTGGTGCTGCAGATCGAACAATGCCCGCCCGAGCACTTCGTTCAAAACAAACACAGCGGCAAGACGCCGCTGGTCATTGACTCCCGCCGCTGACGCTTGCCGTGAGCTGGCTCATTCGAATCAAGAAGAATACACCGTGAAAACAACCGACCCGATTAGCGAATTGATGGGTTTTGCCCGCAAGCATTCGCCCTTCTACAGGAACAGCCTCGCCGATATTCCCGAGGCAATAAGCTCGCTGTGCGAACTGCCACTACTTGATCCGGCAGACTTCTGGAAAGACAGCGCGGATCTGGCGCAATGGCCGGTTCTGACTGCCCCCCTGGCCCACGCCCTGGTCTTCAAGACCGGTGGCTCAACCGGCGGCGGCAGGCTCTCCGTATATGCCCGCACGGAATGGCAACGCACAGTGGAAGCTTTCGGCCGCAGTCTGAGCGAGCAATTCAGCTCCCGCGACCGTGTCGCCAACCTGTTCTTCGCTGGCGACCTCTATGCCAGTTTTCTGTTTATCCACGATTCACTGGCCCATGTGGAAACGCCTATCACCGAGTTTCCGTTTACCGGCGAAGTCGACCCGCCAATGCTGGCCGATGCCATCGTGCAACACCGGATCAACGTGTTGGCTGGCGTGCCTGCGCAACTTTTGACCTTCGCCAGTTGGCTCGACCAACGCGGCCTTGCGCTGCCCTTGGTTGATACCGTGCTTTATGGCGGGGAGAGTCTGTTTGCCTCACAACGCCAGCTCCTTGAGCAAGTGCTGCCCAACGCGCGCATTGCCTCGATCGGCTACGCCAGTGTCGATGGCGGATTCATTGGTGCCAGTCATCGTGACTGCATCGAAGGAGAACATCGCACACCTGACGGCCACGTGCTGCTGGAGATTGTCGATCAGCACAGCGGCGCAACGATCGAGGCCTGCGATCAAACCGGTCTGCTCGTATTGACCAATCTGCATCGCCGCTTGATGCCGTTGATCCGCTATCCCGTCGGAGATCTTGCGTGCTGGCGAGAGCCGTCGGGCACTGCACAACGCAAATTCGCCCTGCGCGGGCGCAGCGGCAGCAGCCAGCGTGTGCGGGTCGGCATTCTGTCGCTGATGACCGATGAAATCAGCGAAAGCGTCCGGAGCATCAGTGGCAGCAACGATTGGCAGTTATTGATCGAGCACGACGACGGCAGGGATCTATTGACGGTGAAATACGTAGTCAACGAAGGATCGACCCGCATCGAGGACAGACTCGAGGCCCGCTTGATCGAACTGTATCCGCAGATACCACAACTGCGAGGCGCCGGGTTATTGCAGCTGCGTATACAGAGTTGCCGGTTCGAGGACTTGGCGCGCCATCCTCGCGCGGGGAAAAGCCTGCGAATTGTTGACTTGCGCTGCTATGGCCCGGACGAGGGGGAGGTGCGTGATGGATACGTTGATCCTGCGCAATTACCGTGACACCGACGCCACGGCAGTCAGCCAGCTGTTTCGCGAGGTCTATGGCGATCATTACGTGCAAAGCGACGTCTACCTGCCCTGCCTGATCAATCAGAACCACGCAGCCAAGCGCTGGCACTCACTGGTTGCGGTCGAGGGTGAACGGATTCGTGGCCATGCCACGCTGTACCGGCAAACCGATGACTCGCACGATGCCGAACTGGCCTTGAGCGTCGTACATCCCGATACCCGCGGAAAGAACATTGCCACGCGGCTGGGCGCGCAACTGCTGACTCATGCACAGGCGTTGGGTTGTCGCAGCGTTTCGATCAAACAGGTCACCCACCACCCCTATACCCAACGCATGGCTATCAGTCTCGGTTTTCATAACACCGGACTGTTGCCGGACTATGTCCGCTCACCCTTTGGCGGCAAAACACCGGAGTCGATCGTCTTGGGTGTCCGCGCCATAGACGGCTATCAGCGTCCGCTGCCGGAGCAGCCGTGGCCAACCCGCTACCGTGCGTTCATGGAGCGTTTGACGGCGGCGTTTGGCTGTTCGCCCAGCGCAGCATGCTGGCGCGGGCCCTCGGTTCAGGTTCAACAACACGGCGATCGCCATGAAATGCTCGTGGAAAAACTCGAACCGGAACTGCTCGATCAGTTGCGAACGCTGCCCGGGCATTGGCTGATTTCGATTCGTTTGCAGCTGTCCCGACAGTTTGCCGTGGATCTGCACAGTCTTAACGCCATCGGTTTTGCCTTCACCGGTCTGGCGCCTGCGCAAGACAATCGAGGAGGCTGGCTGACGTTGTTTCATCGCGGCTACCGCACGCGCAAGCTGACATTGCATTGCCCGCACATGCAGCAGTTACACGACCAGGCACAACGTCAAACCACCGGGCGAGCCATGGCTGCGGTGTAAACAGCCCGAGCCCGCACACGGATGAGCGGGCTTCACCAGCCGATGTCAGGCCTTGGCTGTCAGGCCTTTGTCGGACGGAACTGCCGCATTGCCTTCACCATAGGTCTTGAGATTCTGCAGGACGTAAATGGCTTTCTTGAATTCGGGAATCAGGCTCTTGCCGTAGTAATTGCCATTGAGACTGTTGGTCTGGATGGCATCGAGCTGAGTGGCAAAATATTCCAGCGCGTTGAACTTGGCGTCGGGGTCTTTCTGCACACCGAAGCGGTCGAATTTGTCGCCGGCATTGAGCAAGGTGATCGAGGTGATCTCGGAAATCAGGCCGCGCCCGCGCAGGAATTCGCTGAGGTTGCCCAACTGCTTTACGGAGACGTTGGCTGGATCAAAGCCCTTGATCTGCTTGCGCAAACCCTGTTTGTCCATCTCCGCGACGTTAAGCGCATTCGGATCGTTGCCGACCAGGGTCAGCATCTGCTGCACCTTGACGCTCTGCGAAACCTGCTTTTTCGCGCCGGTATCACGGACCATTACGCCCGCCTTGCTTTCCCAGGCGCCGGTATAGCCGATCGTCATGCGAGGATTCCTTGTGCAATGAGCATGAAATGTCCTTGTTCCAACCAATTGAATGGGCGCGAGTATCGGCCGCTTCGCCTGATCCAACCAACCCTTTTGTGCGCTTTTTTACAAATCTCGTACATTCATGACACTGAGCTTAAGGCCCGCAAACATTGCTTCAGAGCCGTCATCAGGATGTAACAACTGTGGCGATTGCGGGGGATGTACCAATCCCGATACCAACCGGTCATCGCCCTGAGTTCTTTCGGCACGCAAGTACCTAAAGCTTCCGCCCGTAACGACGATACGCTGTGATACCCGCCCTGTTTTATTCCTGCCCTCCAACAAAAAGCCGCTCAAGGATCAGTTCCATGCCCGCACTGCGCACTATTCAGGCTCGCTACACGCTGTTTCTGATTCTGTTCATCCTGTTGTTGTCCGTGCTGACCGTGGTCGGCATCAGCCAACTGGTCGCACCGACCCTGCGCGATACCGAAGAGAAGGTCGTGCTCAACCGCATCGCCGAAGTCGCCGAGCAGATTCAGGGCGAACTGAACAAGGTGCAGGCGCAGCAACGCAGCATCACCCAGACCATCCCCCTGCTCGACAGCGCCGCCATCGACGTGGTGCTGCCAGGGCTGGTGGATCAGTACGGCGAACTGAAAGTCTTTGGCGGCGGTATCTGGCCGTTGCCGGGCCAGCGCGAAGCCGGTCGCAACAAGTTCAGCACCTTCTGGCACCGCGATGCCTCGGGTCAGCTCAAGGTCAATACCTTCTGGAACAGCGACGCCGCACCGAACTACTACGACCAGAGCTGGCACAAGGGCGGCATGGCCACCCCGCGCGGCCAGTGCGCGTGGGCCGCTGCCTATAAGGACGACGCCAGTGCCGAGCCGCGCACCAACTGCGCCATGGCGATCTACAAGAACGGCAGTGCCTGGGGCGTTTCAACCATCGACGTGACCCTGGGCTTCTTCAACGACCTGGTGGCGCGCAAGGAAAAAGACCTCAACGCCGAAATGCTCATCGTCGAGGCTGACGGCAAGATCATCAGCAACAGCTCGCGCATCAGCGGCCCGATCGTGTTGAAGAACATCAGCGAACTGGCGGCCAGCTCCACCTTCGTCAATCAGATCAAGACCGGCCTGCAGAACCGCGATAAAGCGCAACGCGTCGAGTTCGACAACAACGGTGAAGACGCTACATTCTTCATGCGGCCTATCGAGGGCACACCGTGGTTCCTCGCCACCGCCCTGCCGACCAAGATGCTCACCGCCCAGCGTGACGATGTGCTCAACAGTCTCAGCCTGATCCAGATTCCGCTGGTGATCCTGCTGGTGCTATTGCAGGTTTACGCGATTCGCAAACTGGTGCTGCGCATGAAGGCGCTGAAGGCCAATATTGATTCGCTGTCCAGCGGTGACGCCGACCTGACCCGCCGCATCACCATTCGCGCCGAAGACGAACTGGGCGCCATCGGTCACTCGGTCAACACCTTCATCGCGTATCTGCAGAACATGATCGGCGAAGTCACCCAGGCCACCGGCGCCATGGCTTCCAGCCTCGACAACCTGCAGCGCACCTCGGCACATACCGGCCAGATTCTGCTGCGTCACGCTTCGGAAACCGATCAGACCGTCACCGCCATCAACGAAATGAGCTCGACTGCTGAAAGCGTCGCGCAAAACGCCGCTGAAACCGCTGCGTTCACCCAGCGTGCCAATGAGAACGCAGACCGCTCGCGCGTTGTGGTCGGGGAAGCGACCAACAGCGTGGTCGCGCTGATCGACGAAGTGGCCAGCGCTACACACAAAGTTGAAAACATGCAGCAGGACGCACAGCGCATCACCGAAATCCTCGGCGTCATCGGCGCGATTGCCGGGCAGACCAACCTGCTCGCCCTCAACGCCGCGATTGAAGCGGCCCGGGCCGGTGAACAGGGGCGCGGCTTTGCGGTGGTGGCGGATGAAGTCCGCGCCCTCGCCGCCCGCACTCAGGCCAGCACTTCGGAAATCAACGAAATGTTGACCCGTCTGACCCAAGGCGTGAGTTCGTCGGTCAGCGCCATGGAAAACACCCAGGCCAGTTGCCAGTCCGCCGCTGACGCCACCGCCCGAGTCAACTCGGGGCTGGACGAAATGGCCGGTTCGGTCAGCCACATCAACAGCCTCAGCACGCAGATCGCCACCGCCGCCGAACAACAAAGCGCGGTCACCGAAGAGATCAACCGCAGCATGGTGCAGATTCGCCACATGGTCGATGAACTGGTGCAGAGCGGCCACGCCAGCGAGCTGAATACCCGCCAGTTGCTCGAAGCCAACAGCCGCGTGAGCGCGATCATGGGGCGGTTCAAGGTCAGTTAAGCCAACCGCGACCACGGGGTTTTGGCCTTTACGCCAGTCCCCTGTGGGAGCGAGCCTGCTCGCGAAAGCGATTTTTCAGTCACTGTTTCTGCGGCTGGTCGACCGCATTCGCGAGCAGGCTCGCTCCCACATTGGTTCGGCTGTCTTGTAGCAACTGGAAACACTCAGTTGATGCCGGGATGGAAAAACCGGTCAAAATGCGTTCTTGCTGACCTTCACCGAGTCGAGAGCCCATTCCCATGCGAAGCCAACTGCGTCTGCTCACCCTGAGCGCCCTGTTCATCTCCTCCCTGGCGCAAGCCGCCGAGCTGATCCCGATCGAAGTGCACCGCGATGCCAATTGCGGCTGCTGCAAAAAGTGGATCAGCCATCTCGAAGCCAATGGCTTCAAAGTCGAAGATCACGTCGAAAGCGACATGAGCAGCTTTAAACAGCAGCACGGCGTACCACCGCGTCTGGCGTCCTGCCACACGGCGATCATCAATGGCAAATTCGTCGAAGGCCATGTGCCGGCCGATCAGGTGCTTGCGTTGAGCAAGCGCGACGATCTGCTGGGTGTGGCTGCACCGGGCATGCCAATGGGCTCGCCGGGCATGGAAATGGACGGCATGAGCGATGCGTACCAAGTGATCGGCCTGAAGAAGGACGGCGCTGACGTGGTAGTGGCGGACTACCCGGCCCGTTGATGGGGGCAGCCTACTTCGGCCTGTTCTTTGCTGCGTTTGGCGCGGCGACATTGTTGCCGTTGCAGTCCGAGGCGCTGCTGGTCGGCCTGATCGTCAGCGAGCGTTACTGGCTGTGGGGTTTGCTCGCGGTAGCGACGCTAGGCAACGTGCTCGGTTCACTGGTCAACTGGTGGCTGGGCCGTGGCATCGAGCGCTTTCAGGATCGACGCTGGTTCCCGGTCAGCCCAAAGCATATGGCCAAGGCGCGCAAGCACTATGAGCGCTATGGGCATTGGTCGCTGCTGCTCAGTTGGCTGCCGGTGATCGGCGATCCGCTGACCTTGATAGCAGGCGTCATGCGCGAACCGCTCGGGCGCTTTCTGTTGATCGTCACCCTGGCCAAAGGCGCGCGCTATGGCGTGCTGGCCTTGCTGACCCTGGGCTGGCTCGGTTGAACCAACCCTCAGTGTGATTGCCTTTGTTTAACGTCGGCGTAATCCCGACCTTCCAGAGTCGGCCAATTTTCAAGGAGTTTGTGCTTATGTCCGTCACGCTTTCCCGCTGGCTGCCCGGCCTCGTCCTCAGCGCTGCCCTGCCAATAATGGCGCACGCAGCCACTGAAACCGCCCCCGCCGAAGGGCCTGCCTACGGCCCGGAGCTGCAGGGCTTCCAATACCCCTACACGCTTAAACACTTCGCCTTCGAATCCCAGGGCCAGAAACTGCAAATGGGTTACATGGACGTCGCCGCCAATGGCAAGGCCAACGGCCGCACCGTGGTGCTGATGCACGGCAAGAATTTCTGCGCGGCGACCTGGGACAGTTCGATCAAGGCCTTGAGCGATGCCGGCTATCGCGTGATTGCGCCGGACCAGATCGGCTTCTGCACCTCCAGCAAACCCGAGCACTATCAATACAGCTTCCAGCAACTGGCGACCAACACCCAGCAATTGCTCAAGGCGTTGGGCATTCAGAAAGCCACTGTGCTCGGCCACTCTACCGGCGGCATGCTCGCCACCCGTTATGCGCTGCTGTTCCCGGAGCAGGTCGATCAATTGGCGATGGTCAACCCGATCGGTCTGGAAGACTGGAAAGCCCTCGGCGTTCCGTATCGCACCGTCGATCAGTGGTATCAGCGTGAGTTGAAAGTCACGGCCAAGGGCATTCGCGACTATGAGCGCACCACTTATTACGATGGCCGCTGGAAGCCCGAATTCGATCGTTGGGTCGACATGCTCGCCGGCCTGAGCAAAGGTCCGGGCAAGACCCAGGTCGCGTGGAACTCGGCGCTGATCTACGACATGATCTTCACCCAGCCGGTGTACTACGAGTTCAAGGACCTGAAGATGCCGACCCTGTTGCTGATCGGCACCTCAGACACCACCGCCATCGGCAAGGACCTCGCACCGCCGGAAGTGAAAGCGAAAATCGGCCACTACGAGGTGCTCGGCAAACAGGTCGCCAAGCTGATTCCGCAGTCGACGCTGATCGAATTCCCGGGCATGGGTCATGCGCCACAAATGGAGGAACCGGAAAAATTCCATCAGGCGCTGCTCGGCTGGCTGGGCAAGACTCCTTCCGCTCCATGATGAGGTAAGCCGATGACGGTGCAGATTGCAGTGATCGATGACTGGCAGGACGTGGCACGCGACGTGGTCGACTGGTCCGTGCTGGAGAGCATTGGTGAAGTGACCTTTGTGCATGATTACCCGGCCGACAACGCGGCACTGGCCGAGCGCCTCGGCCAGTACGAGGTGATCTGCGTCATGCGCGAACGCACGCGCTTCGACGCCGACTTGCTCGGGCGCTTGCCCAATCTGAAGTTGCTGGTCACCGGCGGCATGCGCAATGCCGCGCTGGACATGCCGGCCGCTGCAGCGCTGGGCATCAAGGTCTGCGGCACTGACAGCTACAAACACGCCGCGCCGGAACTGACCTGGGCGCTGATCATGGCGGCCACCCGTGATCTGGTGAAGGAAGCCAATGCCCTGCGCGCCGGCCATTGGCAACAGGGCCTCGGCGGCGATCTGCACGGCAAGACCCTGGGTATTCTCGGTTTGGGCAGCATCGGCCAGCGGGTCGCGCAATTCGGTCAGGTGTTCGGCATGCGGGTGATTGCCTGGAGCGAAAACCTCACGGCCGAACGCGCTGAACAGGCCGGCGTGACGTACGTCAGCAAGCAGCAATTGTTCGAGCAGGCCGACGTGCTGTCGGTGCATCTGGTGCTCAGCGAACGCAGTCGCGGTCTGGTTGATGCGCAAGCGCTGGAGTGGATGAAACCGAGCGCGCTGCTGGTCAACACTGCTCGCGGGCCGATCGTCGATGAAGCGGCGTTGATCAAGGCGCTACAGAAACGGCGCATTGCCGGGGCAGCGCTGGACGTGTTCGAGCAAGAGCCTTTGCCGGCCCTGCACCCGTTTCGCACGCTGGACAATGTCCTCGCCACGCCCCATGTGGGCTATGTCAGTCGGCAGAATTACGAGCAGTTCTTCCGGCAGATGATCGGGGATATTCAGGGATGGGCAGCCGGGGAGCCGGTGCGTCTGTTGAATTGAGTCTTTGACTCGAGAGTCGTAGTGCTTCAACCGGCCCCTTCGCGAGCAAGATCGCTCCCACATTGGAATGCATTCATCCTTTGGG
>NZ_WBRZ01000319.1:0-5752 GCF_008923895.1 Pseudomonas sp. GXM4 | reverse complement strand
TGCATTCCCACGCGGAGCGTGGGAACGATCAATTTGACGGATTTACAGGTGCAGCGCATGCCCCAGCGCCCGCAACGCCGCTTCCTGCACCGCTTCGCCCAAGGTGGGGTGGGCATGAATGGTGCCGCCGATGTCTTCCAGTCTCGCGCCCATTTCCAGGCTCTGCGCAAAAGCCGTCGACAATTCGGAGACACCGACCCCCACCGCTTGCCAGCCAACAATCAAATGATTGTCGCGACGTGCGACCACGCGGACGAAGCCGCTTTTCGATTCCAGGGTCATTGCGCGGCCGTTGGCGGCGAACGGGAAGCTTGCAACGATGCAGTCCAGCCCGGCAGCCTTGGCCTCGTCCGGAGTTTTGCCGACCACCACCAGTTCCGGGTCGGTAAAGCACACGGCGGCGATGGCGGTCGGGTTGAATTCGCGGCGCTTGCCACTGATCAGCTCGGCAACCATTTCGCCCTGAGCCATGGCGCGGTGGGCCAGCATCGGTTCGCCGCTCACGTCGCCAATGGCGTAGACGTTGCGCATGCTGGTCTGGCAACCGCTGTCGATCCTGATAGCCGAACCGTTCATGTCCAGATTCAACGCTTCGAGATTGAAGCCCTGCGTATTGGGTTTGCGTCCGACCGCGACCAGTACCTGATCGGTTTCCAGATTGAGGGTTTCGCCTTCGGGATCGCGCACCTGCAATGTGCCGTCGAAACCGAGCACGCTGTGCTTGAGGTACAGTTTCACGCCCAGCTGCTTCAGCGCTTCATGCACCGGTTGCGTCAGTTCTGCGTCGTAAGCCGGCAGGATGCGGTCCTGCGCCTCGACCACGCTGACCTCGGCGCCGAGCTTGCGATAGGCGATGCCCAGCTCCAGGCCGATGTAACCACCGCCGACCACGACCAGGCGTTTCGGCACAGACGTCGGCGCCAGCGCTTCGGTGGAGGAGATAATCGGCCCGCCAATCGGCAGGATCGGCAGGTTGACGCTGGTCGAACCGGTGGCCAGCACCAGATGCTCGCACTGGATTCGGGTATCGCCGACTTCCACGGTTTTGCCGTCGATGATTTTCGCCCAGCCGTTGATGACCTGAACCTTGTTCTTCTTCAGCAGCGCGGCGACGCCAGTGGTCAGGCGATCAACGATGCCGTCCTTCCACTCGACGCTTTTGCTGATATCCAGGGTCGGCGCGGCAACGCTGATGCCCAACGCCGAATGCTGGCTGTGATGCTGCGTCTGATGAAACTGCTCAGCCACATGAATCAGCGCTTTTGACGGAATGCAGCCGATATTCAGGCAGGTGCCGCCCAACGATTGGCCTTCGACCAGGATGGTCGGGATGCCCAGTTGCCCAGCGCGGATCGCGGTGACGTAACCGCCGGGGCCGCCGCCGATGATCAGCAGCGTAGTGTTCAGAGATTGCATTCGGGCTTACTCCACAAACAAGGTGGCGGGTTGTTCGAGCAAGCCACGAATGGCCTGAATGAAGAGCGCCGCGTCCATGCCGTCGACCACGCGATGATCGAAGGAGCTGGAGAGGTTCATCATTTTGCGGATCACCACCTGGCCTTTGACCACCATTGGCCGTTCGACGATTTTGTTCACGCCGACAATGGCCACTTCCGGCAGGTTCAGCACCGGCGTGCTGACAATGCCGCCCAGCGCACCGAGGCTGGTGAGCGTAATGGTCGAACCGGACAGCTCATCACGGCTGGCTTTGCCATTGCGCGCGGCGTTGGCCAAACGCGAAATTTCCGCGGCGCTGTCCCACAGGCTGCGCGCTTCGGCGTGACGCACCACGGGCACCATCAGGCCGACATCGCTTTGCGTGGCGACGCCGACATGCACCGCACCGAGGCGGGTGATGACTTGCGCTTCGTCGTCGTAACGGGCGTTCATCTGCGGGAAGTCGCGCAGGGCCATCACCAGCGCGCGAACGAGGAACGGCAACAAGGTCAACTTGCCACGGCTGGCGCCATGTTTTTCATTCAGGTGCGCACGCAGTTCTTCGATCGCGGTGACGTCGATTTCTTCGACATAACTGAAGTGCGCGGCACGCTGAGTAGCGTCCTGCATGCGCTGGGCGATCTTGCGGCGCATGCCGATCACTTGAATCTGTTCTTCGTCGTTGCGTTGAGCGTAAGCGGCAGCGGCCGGCGCCGAAGCATTCGACTGACCTTGCGCCAGATAGGTCTCAAGATCTTCATGCAACACGCGACCGGCCGGGCCGGTGCCGCGCACCAGACGCAATTGAATGCCCAGATCCAGCGCATGTTTGCGCACGGCCGGCGATGCGAGCGGGCGTTCATCCGCTTCGCGAGCAACCATCGGGCCTTGGCAAACGGCAGCCGGACGTGGTGCGGCGGCTGCGGCGGGCTTGCTTTCGACAGCGGCTTCAACTTTCGGCGCAACCGGTGCTTCTTTGACCGGCGCGGGCGCGGCGGACTCTTTAAGGTTGCCAGCCCCTTCGACTTCGATGCTGATCAGCACACTGCCGACCGCCATCACTTCACCCGGCTGACCACCGAGGGCAATCACTTTCCCGTGTACCGGCGACGGAATATCGACCATCGCCTTGTCGGTCATCACATCCGCCAGTACCTGGTCTTCAACCACCAGATCGCCCACCTTGACGTGCCACTGCGACAGTTCTACTTCTGCGATGCCTTCGCCGATGTCCGGCATCTTGATAACGTGCGTGCCCATTCAGACCTCCATGACCCGTTTCAACGCCGCGCCCACGCGGGACGGCCCTGGGAAATACGCCCACTCCTGCGCGTGCGGGTAGGGAGTGTCCCAACCGGTGACGCGTTCGATCGGCGCTTCCAGGTAATGGAAACAATGTTCTTGCACCAGCGACACCAGCTCGGCGCCGAAACCGCAGGTGCGGGTGGCTTCGTGAACCACCACGCAGCGGCCGGTTTTCTTCACCGACTTGACGATGGTTTCCAGGTCCAGCGGCCACAGGCTGCGCAGGTCGATGACTTCGGCATCGACACCGGATTCTTCGGCAGCGACTTGCGAGACGTATACGGTGGTGCCGTAGGTCAGCACGGTCACGTCCTTGCCCGGGCGAGTAATCGCGGCAACGTCCAGCGGCACGGTGTAGTAACCGTCCGGCACCTGGGCTTGCGGGTGTTTCGACCACGGGGTTACCGGGCGGTCGTGATGGCCATCGAACGGGCCGTTGTACAGGCGTTTCGGCTCAAGAAAGATCACCGGGTCATCGTTTTCGATGGAGGCGATCAGCAAGCCTTTGGCGTCGTAGGGGTTGGACGGCATCACCGTGCGCAGACCGCAGACCTGAGTGAACATCGCCTCGATGCTCTGGCTGTGGGTCTGGCCGCCGTAGATGCCACCGCCGCAAGGCATGCGCAGGGTCATCGGTGCGGTGAACTCGCCGGCCGAGCGATAACGCAGGCGCGCCGCTTCGGAAATGATCTGGTCGGAGGCGGGGTAGACGTAGTCGGCGAACTGGATTTCGGCGACCGGACGCAAACCGTAGGCGCCCATGCCGACGGCCACGCCGACGATGCCGCTTTCCGAGATCGGCGCGTCGAACACCCGCGAGGTGCCGTACTTGGTCTGCAGGCCTTCGGTGCAGCGGAACACGCCGCCGAAGTAGCCGACGTCCTGACCGAAGACGACGACGTTGTCATCACGCTCAAGCATCACATCCATGGCCGAGCGCAGGGCCTGGATCATGGTCATGGTGGTCGTGGTCATGGCGGTTTCCAACTGAATATTGTTGTTGTGATCGTTCATGTCAGATCCCCAACTGCTGACGCTGGCGCTTCAAGTGCTCCGGCATCTCTTTGTAGACGTCTTCAAACATGGTCGCGGCGCTTGGAATCTGCCCGCCTGCGAGGGTGCCGTACTGTTCGGCCTGTTTCTGCGCGGCAATCACTTCGGCTTCGAGTTCGGCGCTGACGGCAGCGTGTTCTTCTTCCGACCAGTGGCCTACCTTGATCAAGTGCTGTTTCAGACGCGCGATCGGATCGCCGAGCGGGAAGTGGCTCCAGTCATCGGCAGGGCGGTATTTTGATGGGTCGTCGGAGGTCGAGTGCGGGCCGGCGCGGTAGGTGACCCATTCGATCATGGTCGGGCCGAGGTTGCGCCGGGCGCGTTCGGCAGCCCAGGCGGAAGCAGCGTAGACCGCATAGAAATCGTTGCCATCGACACGCAGCGAGGCGATGCCGCAACCGACGCCGCGTCCGGCGAAAGTCGTGGCTTCACCGCCGGCGATGGCCTGGAAGGTGGAAATCGCCCACTGGTTGTTGACCACGTTGAGGATCACCGGCGCCCGATAAACGTGAGCGAAGGTGAGGGCGGTGTGGAAGTCCGATTCGGCGGTGGCACCGTCACCGATCCACGCCGAGGCGATTTTCGTATCGCCCTTGATCGCCGAGGCCATGCCCCAGCCAACGCCCTGAATGAACTGGGTGGCGAGGTTGCCGGAGATGGTGAAGAAACCGGCGTCCTTGACCGAGTACATGATCGGCAACTGGCGGCCCTTGAGCGGATCGCGCTCGTTGGACAGCAACTGGCAGATCAGGTCGACCAGCGGCACATCGCGGGCCATCAGGATGCTTTGCTGGCGGTAGGTCGGGAAGCACATGTCATCGATGTTCAGCGCCAGAGCCTGGGCGCTGCCGATGGCTTCTTCGCCAAGGCTCTGCATGTAGAACGACATCTTTTTCTGCCGCTGGGCGACAACCATGCGGTTGTCGTAGATGCGCGTCTTGAGCATCGCGCGCATGCCTTTGCGCAGGATCTCGACCGGCACGTTTTCGGCCCACGGGCCGAGGGCGTTGCCCTGATCGTCAAGCACGCGAATCAGGCCACGGGCGAGGTCGGCGGTATCGGCAGGTTCTACATCAACAGGAGGTTTGCGCACCGTACCGGCATCGGTCAGATGCAGGTAGGAAAAATCGGTTTTGCAGCCGGGACGGCCCGAGGGTTCAGGGACGTGCAGGCGCAGCGGTTCATACGCTTGGGTCATGGCTTCTACGCTCGATCTTGTGAATTTCTTGTAGTGAGCTGGCAGTCATTCCCGGGTAGGGGAAATCTTGTCCTACAACAATCATAGGCGTGGCCAAGAAGAATATTTCTCTGTGTTTCGTTGCGCTGGCGACCATTTGCAGATAGAAATTCTGCATAAACATAAAAAACAGGTGGTTTTGTCTCATGCGCAAACTGGACCGTACCGACATCGGCATTCTCAACAGCCTTCAGGAGAACGCGCGCATCACCAACGCCGACCTCGCCCGTTCGGTGAACCTGTCGCCGACGCCATGCTTCAACCGGGTCAAGGCCATGGAAGAATTGGGCCTGATTCGGGAACAGGTCACGCTGCTGGATGCCGATCTGCTGGGGCTGCATGTGAATGTGTTCATTCACGTCAGTCTGGAAAAGCAGGTAGAGGAAGCGCTGCAGCATTTCGAGGAAGCGATTTCTGATCGGCCTGAGGTGATGGAGTGCTATCTGATGGCGGGCGACCCGGACTATCTGATCCGCGTGCTGGTGCCGAGCATTCAGTCGCTGGAACGCTTCATGATGGATTTTCTGACCAAGGTGCCGGGGGTGGCGAACATCCGCTCCAGCTTTGCGCTGAAGCAGGTGCGCTACAAGACCGCGTTGCCGTTGCCGGCCAATGGGTTGACGTTGGGCAATTGATACGACTGACCTGCAGACGCCGATCGTTCCCACGCTCCGCGTGGGAATGCCGCCAGGGACGCTCCGCGTTCCGCCTCAAGAAGTG
>NZ_WBRZ01000318.1:0-5799 GCF_008923895.1 Pseudomonas sp. GXM4 | reverse complement strand
CGCAGTCGCTGGCAAGCCAGCTCCCACAGGTTTTGTGTGCTGTTTAGGGAAAAACCGGCGAGGTCTTTCGGACCGTCACCGGTGAGGTCAATCAGACGCCGAAGCGGTCGCGCAGGGAGTAGTAGACGGCGCCGAGTGCGGTGAGCGGTGCGGAGAAGGTGCGGCCGCCGAGCATCGGCATGTGCGGCAGCGAGGCGAAGGCGTTGAAGCGTTCGGCGTCGCCGCGGATCATTTCCGAGATCAGTTTGCCGGCCAGGTGCGAGCAGGTGACGCCGTGGCCGCTGTAGCCCTGCATGTAGTAGGCGTTCTTTTCGATGCGGCCGAATTGCGGCATGCGCGACATGGTCAGCAGGAAGTTGCCGGTCCAGCGGTAGTCGATCTTCACGTCTTTGAGCTGCGGAAAGGTCTTGAGGATCTTCGGCCGGATCAGCTGCTCGATATCGTCCGGCTCCCGCGCGCCGTAGACCACACCACCACCGTAAAGCAGGCGGTTGTCAGCGGTGAGGCGGTAGTAATCCAGCAGGTAGTTGCAATCTTCCACGCAATAGTTGTTGGTGATCAGACTGCGTGCCTGCTGCTCGGTCAGCGGTTCGGTGACAACGATCTGCGAGCCGCACGGCATGCTTTTCGCGGTGACGCGGTTGTCGAGACCTTGCGGCAGATAAGCATTGCCGGCGATCAGCAGGTATTTGGCGCGGACCAGGCCTTTGGCGGTGCGCACGGTGATCGGCTCGCCGTAGGTGATTTCCACCGCCGCCGATTGCTCGTAGATCTTGCCGCCCAAACGCACGATGGCAGCGGCCTCTCCTAGCGCCAGATTCAACGGATGAACGTGGCCGCCCTGCATGTCCAGCAAGCCGCCAACGTAAGCATCGGAGCCGACTTCGCGACGAATGTCCGCTGCATCGAGCATCTTCAGATTGCGGTTGCCGTAGCGTTCCCAATTGCGTTTCTGCTCGGCCAGGCCGTTGAGCTGTTTCTTGTTCATCGCCGCGAAAATACCGCCCGGGCGGTAGTCGCACTTGATGTCGTAATCCTTGATGCGCGAGCGAATGATGTCGGCGCCTTCGAAGATCATGCTGCCGAGGATTTCTGCAGTCTTGTCGCCGTAGCGCTCTTCGATGACATCGACGTCGCGGCTGTAGGAATTGACCAGTTGGCCGCCATTGCGACCGCTAGCGCCGTAGCCGACTTTCGCCGCTTCCAGCACGGTGACTTTGTAGCCGGCTTCGCTGAGGAACAATGCCGAGGACAGGCCTGTGTAGCCGGCGCCGATAATGCAGACGTCGCAGTCCAGCGCTTCTTCGAGAATCGGGAAGTCGATGACTTCGTTGCGGGTGGCGGCGTAGTAGCTGTTTACGTGTTGCTGTTTCATAGGTTTCTCCGAAGGCCGCCAACCAGGGGCGACCGCCGCTGTAAAAGAGTCAGAGCTTGATCCAGGTCGCTTTCAGTTCGGTGTACTTGTCGAACGCATGCAGCGATTTGTCGCGACCGTTGCCCGATTGCTTGAAGCCACCGAACGGCGCGGTCATGTCGCCGCCGTCGTACTGGTTGACCCAGACGCTGCCGGCGCGCAAACCGCGGGCGAAGGTGTGAGCCTTGCTCAGGTTGCTGGTCCACACCCCGGCGGCGAGGCCGAAGATGCTGTCGTTGGCGATCTGCAGGGCTTCTTCGGCAGTGTCGAAGGTGATCAGCGACAGCACCGGGCCGAAGATTTCTTCTTGGGCGATAGTCATCGCATTGGTCACGCCGTCGAAAATCGCTGGCTGCACGTAGAGGCCGCCGGTTTCTTCGAGGGTGCGTTGGCCGCCGGCAATCAACTCGGCGCCCTGCTCGCGGCCGATGCTGATGTAGCGCAGCACGTTGTCCAGTTGACGCTGGTCGACCACGGCGCCGACGGTGGTCGCCGGATCCAGTGCGTGCCCCGGTTTCCACGCTTGCAGCGCTTCCACCAGCAGCGGAATGAACTGCTCGCGAATCGAGCGCTCGACCAGCAGACGCGAGCCGGCAGTGCAGACTTCGCCCTGATTGAAGGCGATGGCACTGGCCGCCGCTTGGGCTGCCGCGCGCAGGTCCGGTGCGTCGGCGAACACCACGTTCGGGCTCTTGCCGCCGGCCTCGAGCCAGACGCGTTTCATGTTGCTCTGCCCGGCATAGATCATCAGTTGCTTGGCGATCGCCGTGGAACCGGTGAAGGCCAGCACGTCGACGTCCATGTGCAACGCCAGCGCCTTGCCGACGGTGTGGCCGTAGCCCGGCAGCACGTTGAACACGCCCTTCGGAATACCCGCCTCCAGCGCCAGTTGCGCGATGCGGATGGCGGTCAGCGGTGATTTTTCCGAAGGCTTGAGGATGAACGAGTTACCCGCCGCCAGCGCCGGGGCGAATTTCCAGCTGGCCATGATCAGCGGAAAATTCCACGGCACGATCGCCGCGACCACACCCGAGGGCTCGCGGGTAACGAGGCCGAGTTGATCGTGCGGCGTGGCGGCGACTTCGTCGTAGATCTTGTCGATGGCCTCGGCGCTCCAGCGGATCGCGTTGGCGGTCGCCGGGATGTCGATGCTCATCGAATCGCTGATCGGCTTGCCCATGTCGAGGGTTTCCAGCAGTGCCAGTTCTTCCTGGTGCTGCAGGATCAGATCGGCGAAGCGGATCAGCACGCGCTTGCGCTCGGCCGGAGCTTTTTTCGCCCAGATGCCGGAGTTGAAGGACTGGCGCGCGGCTTCAACGGCCAGGTTGGCGTCGGCTTCATCGGTGCTGGCGACGGCAGCAAGAAAGCGGCCATCGACCGGGCTCAGGCATTCGAAGGTGTCGCCACTGAGTGCCGGGCGATATTCACCGTTAATGAAGGCGCGGGATTCGATGGACAGAGACTGGAAGCGTTGTTCCCAGTCGTTGCGGGTTGTGGTCATTGTTTTGAGCTCGACAAGGGGGAATTCGGGGGTTGGTCTGGTTGCTTTGTCTGGCCGGGAATCGCTGCCCTCACCCTAGCCCTCTCCCAGAGGGAGAGGGGACCGATCGGGGGATGCCTGGTAACTGCGCCGACCTGAAAAATCTTTGCCGAATCCATCATCGACTGGATCGTTCAGGTCGCCGGATATCTCCAGACGACGCGGTCAGTCCCCTCTCCCTCCGGGAGAGGGTTAGGGTGAGGGGCTTTTGATTCTCAGACCGTATGCAGATACCAGTTGTACTCAAGGTCAGAGATCGAGTTCTCGAACTCGGCCAGCTCGCTTTCCTTGCACGCGACGAATACGTCGATGTACATCGGGTCGATGTAGCGCGCCATGACTTCGCTGTCGTCGAGTTCGCGCAAGGCGTCGCGCAGGTTGTTCGGCAGGCTCTGCTCGTTCTGCTCGTAGCTGTTGCCTTCGACCGGCGCGCCGGGCTCGATCTGGTTGGTCAGGCCGTGGTGAATGCCGGCCAGCACCGAAGCCATCAGCAGGTACGGGTTGGCATCGGCACCGGCGACGCGGTGTTCGATGCGCACGGCATCCGCCGAACCGGTCGGCACGCGCACGGCCACGGTGCGGTTGTCGATGCCCCAGCTTGGCGAGTTCGGCACATAGAATTGCGCGCCAAAGCGGCGGTACGAGTTGACGTTTGGGCAGAGAAACGCCATCTGCGCCGGCAGGGTCTCGAGCACACCGCCGATCGCGTGACGCAGTGCGGCGTTCTGCTCGGGATCCTCGCTGGCGAAGATGTTGTTGCCTTCTTTGTCCAGAATCGAAATGTGCACGTGCAGACCGTTGCCGGCCTGGCCCGGATAAGGCTTGGCCATGAAGGTCGTGTCCATCTCGTGGTCGTAGGCGATGTTCTTCACCAGACGCTTGAGCAGGACCGCGTAATCGCAGGCCTTGATCGGGTCGGAGACGTGATGCAGGTTGACTTCGAACTGCGCCGGGGCGCTTTCCTTGACGATGGCGTCAGCGGGAATGCCCTGCTCTTTCGCGCCTTCGAGGATGTCTTGCAGGCAGTCGACGTATTCGTCGAGGTCGTCGATCAGGTAGACCTGGGTCGACACCGGACGCTTGCCGGATACCGGTGAACGTGGCGATTGCGGACGGCCATTCACGTTGTCCTGGTCGATCAGGTAGAACTCGAGTTCGAACGCCGCGCAGATGGTCAGGCCGAGGTCGTCGAATTTGCGCACAACGTTGGCCAGCACTTCACGCGGGTCGGCGAAGAACGGCTGGCCTTCGATCTCGTGCATGGTCATCAGCAGTTGAGCGGTCGGGCGTTTTTGCCACGGCTCGATGCTCAGGGTGCCGGGGATCGGATAACAGATGCGATCGGCATCGCCGATATCCAGGCCCAGGCCGGTGCTTTCCACCGTCGAGCCGTTGATGTCCAGCGCAAAGAGCGACGCCGGCAGGTTGATGCCTTTTTCGTACACCTTATGAAGACTGGTGCGTTCGATGCGCTTGCCGCGCACCACACCGTTCATATCCGCAATCAGAAGGTCGACGTACAAAACCTCAGGATATTTCTTAAGGAATGCGTTGGCTTCGTTGAGTTGAACGGTACGCAGAGGGACCGACATGATGCACCTATTTAGCTGTTAATTATTATGTTCACCACTGTGTTGCGCAGCCAGTCAATCCGAAAGGCAAAGTGAAGTCAATAGCGAACACCCTGCCCTGCAGCCTTTATTTTTCGGGCTTTTCTTAACACTCTCGTGCCATATCCGCCGGCAAACCCCGGTAAACCTGAGCAATTTGATGAACGGCGTTTAGAATTTTTTACATGGCAGTTGTTAATTAAAATCAACGAGGCTAAGCTCCGGAAAAGCTCGTTCAAGTGACAGACTTCGAGGTGAATAAAAATGGCATTCAAGCCATTGATCGGCGTTACTGCGTGCGTCAAACAGATTGGCCTGCACCCCTATCACATCAGCGGCGACAAGTACGTACGTGCTGTCAGCGTTGGCGCTGAAGGGTTGCCAGTGGTCATTCCTTCCCTCGGCAACCTGACTGAAATCGAAGACCTGCTCGGTCAGCTCGACGGTCTGTTGCTCACCGGCTCTCCCTCGAACGTGGAGCCCTTCCACTATCAAGGCCCGGCCAGCGCCCCCGGCACGGATCATGATCCGGCCCGCGACGCCACCACCCTTCCTTTATTGCGTGCAGCCATCGCGGCGGGCGTTCCGGTGCTCGGCATCTGCCGTGGCTTCCAGGAAATGAACGTGGCCTTCGGCGGCAGCCTGCATCAAAAGGTGCACGAGCTGCCCGGCATGCTCGACCACCGTGAAGCCGACAGCCCGGATGTGGCCGTGCAATACGCCCCGGCCCATGCGGTCAGTGTGATCGCTGGCGGTGTGTTCGAAGCGCTGGAGCTGCCCGACGAATTTCAGGTCAATTCGATTCACAGTCAGGGCATCGACCGCCTCGCCCCCGGCTTGCGTACTGAAGCCGTGGCGCCGGACGGCCTGATCGAAGCGATCTCGGTCGAGCACAGCCCGACCTTCGCCCTCGGCGTGCAATGGCACCCGGAATGGCAGGTGCTGGACAACCCGAACTACCTGAAGATTTTCCAGGCGTTCGGCGCAGCGTGCCGGCAACGGGCGGCGAAGCGCAGTCAGCGCTGACGCAATCCCAGACCAGATAACGATTTACTGCCCCCACGCCTGGCGGGTGTGCGTTTGCACATCCGCCAGTCGTGAACTGCAACACCCGTGATAACAACAAGTACGACCCAGGCAGCCAGGACGGCGGCGCCGAACAAGCCGGATCGGTTTGAGCGATACCTGTCAGATCAGTGCAAAACACTGTGGGAGCGAGCTTGCCAGCGATGAGG
>NZ_WBRZ01000317.1:0-5855 GCF_008923895.1 Pseudomonas sp. GXM4 | reverse complement strand
AAAACGCCACGTAGTCGCGGATCGGTGCGACGGAGACCTTCGGGTTTTCGTACGTCCACACAGCGTTGGCACCCTCATGTCCGGGCACTTGCAGGCTGAAATAGTTGGCGTCGCCCTTGTACGGGCAATAGCTGGTGTGGTCGGTGCGGGCGAAGTATTTTTCGTCGATGTCTTCGCGCGGGATGTAGTACACCGGCGGATAGTTGGCTTCGTTGAGGATCATCGCGTGAGAGGACGCGGCGACCTGGATGCCGTGGAACTTCACCAGCAGGCAGCCGGCAAGTTGTTCCAGGCTGATCACGGGACTGGGGCTTTTCATGAGGTTCTCCTGAGCACAGCGAAGAGACCGGTTCAGGTATAGCTGATGGGCTCGGGTCTGGTTGAGATTGCAGCCGAACGGCGAAAATCTTTGGCAATGGTTTTATCTGTATATCCATACAGATAAAAGTTGCTCGCGCCGCAGACTCCAGCCATCCTGTGCGCTCCCACAAACCAACCAGCGATGGTAGCTATGCGGCTGTACCTCTGTGAAAAACCTTCCCAGGCCAAAGACATTGCGGCCGTGCTCGGCGCCAAACGGCGCGGCGACGGCTGCTGGTTGGGAACGGACGTCACAGTGACCTGGTGCATCGGCCACTTGCTCGAAACAGCGCCGCCGGATGCCTACGACGCGCGCTACAAGCGCTGGGTGCTGGCCGATCTGCCGATCATTCCCGACAAATGGAAAATGACCGTCAAGCCGCGCACCGCCAGCCAGTACAAAGCGGTGAAGCGTCTGCTTGGCGAGGCCAGCGAACTGATCATCGCCACCGACGCCGACCGTGAGGGCGAGATGATCGCCCGGGAACTGGTCGAGCACTGCCGCTATCGCGGGCCGATCCGCCGCTTGTGGCTGTCGGCGCTGGACGAGGCATCGATTCGCAAGGCTTTGGCCGCGCTGAAACCGGGAGCCGAAACATTCAGCCTGTATCACTCGGCGTTGGGTCGTTCACGGGCGGACTGGCTGATCGGCATGAACATGAGCCGGTTGTTCACCTTGCTGGGCCGTCAATCGGGTTATCAGGGCGTGTTGCCGGTAGGACGAGTACAGACGCCCACCCTGCGACTGGTGGTCGACCGCGACCGCAGCATCGCCGATTTCGTCCCCGTACCGTTCTGGGCAATCGACGTGGATTTGCTGCACAACGGCACGACGTTTACCGCACAGTGGCGCGCACCATCAGACGTTTGTGATGATCAGGATCGCTGCCTGAATCAGGCCTTGGCGCAGCAAGCGGCAGCGGCGATCAGCAGTGCAGACAGCGCACGGGTGATCAAGCTGAAAACCGAGCGCATGCGCGAAGTGGCGCCCCTGCCCTTCGATCTCGGCACCTTGCAGGAAGTCTGCTCGAAAAAACTTGGCCTCGGCGCGCAGGAGACCCTCGACATCGCCCAGGCCCTTTACGAAACCTACAAAGTCATCACCTATCCGCGCAGTGATTGCGGATTTCTGCCGTTGAGTCAACACGGTGAGGCGCCGTCGATCCTCACAGCGTTGCGCCAGGCCGATCCGAGCCTTGAAGCGTTGCAGGGTTTTCTCGAACCGCAGCGGCGCTCAAGGGCCTGGAATGACGCCAAGGTCAGCGCTCACCACGGCATCATCCCCACCATCGCCGCGAAGAACCTCGAACGTCTGACCGGCAAGCATCGCGCGGTGTACACGCTGATTCGCGCGCGCTACCTGGCGCAGTTCCTGTCCAATCACGAATATGATCGCACCCAGGCCGATTTCGATTGCAACGGGCAGGCGTTGCGCGCGGTCGGCAAGCAGATCATCGAACCAGGCTGGAAGCGCGCATTGCCCGAAGCACTGGCACCGGCCAAGGGCCGCGAAGCACCGGCGCCGCAAACCTTGCCGGCTCTGAGCCAAGGCGTCGAATGCGCTGTGGCGAAGGTGAATCTCAAGGACCTTTGGACGCAGCCGCCAAAACCCTACACCGAAGGCGATCTGATCAAGGCGATGAAGAACGTCGCCAAACTGGTCGAGGATCCGCTGCTCAAACAGAAACTCAAGGACACCACCGGCATCGGCACGGAAGCTACCCGCGCATCGATCATCCAAGGGCTGCTGGATCGTGGTTATCTGGTCAAGAACGGCAAGGCGCTGGCGGCGACACCTGCGGCGTTCAGCCTGATCGATGCCGTGCCGCGCGCGATTGCCGATCCCGGCACCACGGCGATCTGGGAACAGGCGCTGGACATGGTGCAAAGCGGCGAGATGAGTCTGGAAGAATTCGTCACCAAACAGGCTGCGTGGATGAGCAAGCAGGTCAGCCGCTGCTCAGCCCTCAGCCTGACCATCAGCGGCCCGCCGCCTGCCGGCAAAGCCGCAGCGCCGTGGAAGAAAAAGCGCAAGTCGACGGCCAGCAAAACCGCCGGTACGCGCAAACGCACGGCGCGTCCGGCGACTCGCTGAATCCCTTGAGGTTCCCTTCTCTACGCTGCTGAAACGGATCTTTTCTCATTCCAAAATAGCTTTGTCCGACAATATGTAGTGCTTGAAAATAATCACTACAAAACCGTTGACGGCATCGTTTTGCTTTTGCATGATGAAGACGTTCCCCGATCGGGAGCACTGGTAACACGCTTGAGCAAACTCGTCTGACCGCCGAGTTGTTTTTTCCGGATACACGCTGCCCACAAGGCAGATTGAAGAAGCTGACCTGGCCTGAACGTCCAGTACAAGGACGAGAAGCGCTGGCGAAAATTCTCAAGACGCTTGTGGCCGACACTGGATTGTCGTCAAGGAGCCTCCCGGTTTTCGCTGCTTCTCCTCGTTGTGACGCTATTGCGTAGCAGTTATTCAACACGACTACATGCAACAGATGCATGACCCCGTACTTCATACGGGCGAGCGCTGACGTCCTGGTTTCGGTGCCAGGGATCAACTAACCGATGGGCTACCTGTATTAGCGAATCAACTTTGAAAGATCACCAGACTGGTCAAGGGGCATAACAATGAATCTGAACAATCAACCCACTATCGAAGAACTGGCGCGTATGTTCGCGGCGCAGAAAGACAGCCACGACAGCCATATTCTCTGGATCAGCAAGTCGGGCCAGGTACACATCGACTGCCTGTCGCCTCACGCTGGCGAAGAGGAATTCGACCGCAACCACCAGAATCTGCTGGCCCGCCTGAAGATGTACCGCCGCGGCCACGGTTATGTCGGCAAGAAGGCTGCGGCCGACAAGGACTTCATCGGCAGTGTGCTGCAGACGCTGAAACAGGCGTGGGATTCGATGCAGAATCAGAATGAAGTTCGGGTGATTGATCGGTTGTATTGAGTTGTAGGTTATTTAACTAAGGGCCTGCTTCCGATTGGGAGCAGGCCCTTTGTTGTTCTTTTGAGTTTTGCGGCGTGAGTGCCCCCGTCACCCCTCACCCCAGCCCTCTCCCGAGGGAGAGGGAGCCGACCGAGTTGCCTCAGCTCAACCGTAGACCTGAATGACCGTGGCGATTATGAGTCAACGAAGCTCGTTCAGGTCGGAGTAACTTGACCAAACACCTCGGTCAGTCCCCTCTCCCGCTGGGAGAGGGTTAGGGTGAGGGGCTTTTCATGCCGAGCACCAGCTCCACAAACGCCAACGCCGCCGCACTGTGATAATTATTTCTGCGCCGCAACAACGCCGCGCCACGCTGTGGCGCCTCCCCTTCGACCCGCAAGCGGCGCAACGCGCGGTCTTCGCTGGCAATCGCCTCGGGCAGCATGGTCCCCAGCGGCGCATGCCGCACCACTTCCAGCAACGTACTCACCGAATTCACTTCAATCCGCACATGCGGCGTAATCCCGTGCTCGCGGAAATACTCATCCACCAATAACCGCGTAATGAAACCCGGCGCCAGCAAGGCGAAATCCAGTGAAGCCAATTCCGTCGACGTCAACACCGAAGGGCTGTCATAGAGCGGATGCCCAGGCCCGACCATGATCCCCAGCGTCTCGGTAAACGCCGGTATGCATTCGATATCGGCATTGCGCACCGGCGTAAACGCGATCGCGACATCCAGCGAGTCATCCGCCAGCCCGGCCTCGATGTCGTCCATCGACAATTCGAAGATTTCAAGATGAATCCCGGGAAACCGTGCCCTGTAGTCACGCACCAACGGCCCGACCAGATACGCCATGAACGTCGGCGTCATCGCCAGGCGTAGCGTGCCGCGGGACAAGTCCTTCACATCGTGCAAGGCGCGCTGCCCGGCTTCCAGCTCCACCAGCACGCGCCGCGCGCATTCGATGTAAGCCGCTCCGGCATCCGTAGGCTTCACCGTGCGTGAGGTGCGATCGAACAGGCTCACGCCGAGGGTTTCTTCCAGTTGCCTAATCTGCTGCGACAACGTCGGCTGCGACACATGCAGCGCTTCGGCGGCGCGGGTGAAGCCACCGTGATCGGCAACGGCGAGCAAATAACGCAAATGTCGCAACAGCATGAGGGCACCATCTATAGGCAGGGCTTATGCGAAGCATTGTATATCGGTCTTGGACGCTATGAATCGACCGGCGCAACATTGCTTCCACACACAGCAAGCCAACCCCTGAAAGGAGTGACACCATGCAACAGTCCCACGCCTACAACGACAACAGCCTGGCTCTGACCACCCGCGTTCTCGACGCCAAGGCGAAAAAAGATCTGTCGTGGCAGGATCTCGCTGACGGCACCGGCCTCAGCCTGGCTTATGTCACCGCCGCCCTGCTCGGCCAGCATCCTCTGCCGGAAAATGCTGCTCAAGTGGTCGGCGACAAGCTTGATCTGAGCGCCGATGACGTCGCCGCTCTGCAGATCATTCCTTTGCGCGGCAGCCTCAGCGGCGTGCCGACCGATCCGACCATCTACCGTTTTTACGAAATGATCCAGATCTACGGCACCACGCTGAAAGCGCTGGTTCATGAACAGTTCGGTGACGGCATCATCAGTGCGATCAACTTCAAACTGGACATCAAGAAAGTCGAAGACCCGGAAGGCGGCTCCCGCGCCGTGGTGACGCTCGACGGCAAGTTCCTGCCGCTGCGCCCGTTCTAATGCGCCCGGCCCGCATCCTGCGTGCGGGCCATCTCATTTCTGCCACGAGGACACGCCCATGAAAGCCCTGATCGACGGCTTCCTGAAATTCCAGAACGAAGCCTTCCCGCAACGCAGCGAGCTGTTCAAACATCTGGCCACGACTCAGCAACCCGGCACGCTGTTCATCACCTGTTCCGACAGTCGCGTGGTGCCTGAGCTGCTGACCCAGCAAGAGCCCGGCGAACTTTTCGTGATCCGTAACGCCGGCAATATCGTGCCCTCCTACAGCCCGCATCCGGGCGGGGTCTCGGCGACGGTGGAGTATGCGGTGGCGGTACTGGGGGTGACCGATATCGTGATTTGCGGCCACTCCGATTGCGGCGCAATGACGGCGATTGCCCAGTGCAAATGCATGGATCACCTGCCCGCCGTCAGCGGCTGGCTGCAGCATGCCGAGTCGGCGAAGGTGATGAACGAAGCGCGCGTGCATGGCAGCGACGCGGCGAAATTGAGTTCGATGGTGCGCGAGAACGTGATCGCGCAACTGGCGAATATCCAGACCCACCCGAGTGTGCGCTTGGCCCAGGAGCAAGGGCGGCTGAATCTGCATGGCTGGGTTTACGACATCGAGACCGGCTCGATCGACGCGCTCTCTTCCGATCGCCGCACCTTTGTGCCGCTGGTCGAGCAACCTGAGACTTGCGCGATCAGCGCGCAAGCCAGCCACGCTGCCTGACTCACCACCGTGATCGTTCCCACGCTCCGCGTGGGAATGCCTCTAGGGACGCTCTGCGTCCAGTGACGCGGAGCGTCAC